>JAIXNA010000146.1 GCA_020328135.1 Candidatus Endomicrobiellum dinenymphae | reverse complement strand
ACCGGTTYCTTTTACCAGTCTTTCAACGATGCTTAAATATCCTTCTTTTTTCAAATAATTTGGGCAGAATTTCCAAATTATTTGAAAAAAGAAGGATATTTAAGCATCGTTGAAAGACTGGTAAAAGAAACCGGTGTTGTGATTTCTCCAGGAGCAGGTTTTTGCAAACATGGCGAGGGATATGCAAGAATGTCTTTTGGTAACGCATGACAAGAGATTTCACGACGCATTGCTTCGCATAAGGAAATTTACAAAATGCGAGTTAAACAAACAAAGGATTTGAGTCTAATCAGGAATTGCTGAAAAGGCGCTTGGCAACAATCAGCAGCAAGCGCGGTTGTTTCGGATATTATAAATCTTTCAAAATTTATCGTTACAAACACCGCGGGAATTATACCCGATGTTGTTTACGATAAAAAGATAAAAATTAAAGTTCTTCGGTAGGCAAAAGCAAAGCCTCTTATTACTTCAGATTTGTCACTGTGGATAAGCCGGACGCGCATTGCCAAAAATTTCCGGTGTTGTTGGCAAATTTAAAGTTTTAATTGGAAGTCTCGCTCAATCTGATATGAGCGATAATGATTACGCTCAAATAATTATAATTACACATAACTTGCAGGGAAAATTTGAAAGAGCTTTAAAACAAATTAATGCTACGAAATCTATAGTAAAATCCAAAGTCGTAAAAATTAAAATGGAAATTTAAATGAAAAACTTAATACTTGAAATTATAAACGGTAAGCGAGTGACAAAAGAAGAAGCTCTTGAACTTTTTGGATATGAATCAGAGGATCTTTTTTTAGCATCTTCAAAGATACGTAAAAAATACAAAGGCAATAAAGTAAAAGTTTGTTCTATCATAAATGCAAAATCGGGAGAATGCTCCGAAAACTGTAAATTTTGCGCGCAATCGACTTTTAATAAAACTGATGTTAAAGTTTATCCTCTTGTTGATACTGAAAAAATCAAAGAAGTTTCTACAAGAGCTTTGGAGAAGAACGTAGGTTGTTTTGGAGTTGTCTCAAGTGGAAACTCTTTAAATGACGAAGAGATATCAAAACTTTGCGAAATGTTTAAAACTCATAAAAAAGTATCGCATTTAGGCGTTTCTATAGGAAAAATATCTGATGAAACTTTTCTCAAACTAAAAGAAGCCGGCATAAAAAAAATGCATCACAATCTTGAAACATCGGAAAATTTTTATCCTAATATCTGTTCTACGCACAGCTACCAAGAAAGAGTTGACACTTTAAAGAGAGCAAAAAAATTTGGATTTGAGCTTTGTTCCGGTGGGCTTTTTGGTATGGGAGAAAGTCTAAGAGACAGAATAGATTTGGCGTTCGCTTTAAAAGAACTTGGCTCAGACAGCGTGCCAATGAATTTTTTCATGCCTATAAAAGGCACTGCCCTAGCATGCTTGCCAACAATGATGCCTATTGAAATTTTAAAAACAATAGCGGTTTTTAGAATAATTTTACAAAACCCGGATATTATGATTTGTGGCGGCAGAGAATTACATTTAAGAGATATACAATCATGGATATTTCAGGCTGGAGCAAACGGCATGATGACCGGAGGCTATCTTACAACAAACGGCAGGGACATTGCCGCAGACAAGCAAATGATAAAAGATTTAGGTCTAGAATTAGAAATAGAATAATTGGAGCGAATAACGGATGTATAGGAATAAGAACGGATGTCGCGCCTCATAGTAAAATACTTTAAAAAAGTATTCCAGCGCTCCGTATCTACATATTGAATAAATTGCATTTTGACTCAAAAAAAATGTTGATAACGTCAAGAGATTTGTTTCTGTTTTCATAAGAATTTTTTGGCGGGCCGACCTTATTTACATTTGAATACGCTCCAATCCTATAAAAAGAAAATCTAGCTTCGGGAATATATCCATTGCGCATTATTAGCTAAAGGTCTCTTTGCCGCAGTTTTCACATCTAAAGAAACATTTGTTATCTGATTGATTAATTCCGGAAGAGGTTGTGTTGAAACAATTTTACCATATTTGTAAGACTTTCCATCCGAACATGTAATTGTTTTGGTTTTTATATCAATTCTCTTTGTTTTTAAACTTGATATCGTAATAAAAACCAAGAAGCAACATCATTAAAACTCCGTATATTATCTCTCTATTAAAAATAAACTTCCGCAGAATTCCAAATATAAAGAATTGAACGGCTCCATCGCTACAGATTTAATTGTATTCTCTACCGCCCGCTCTTAATTTAAATAAGTTTTGTAAAAGCAAAATTTACAGCAAAAAGATATATCGCAAGCCACGGCCCTATCAAAATCGGAACGACAAGAACGTTTCTTTTTTCGTACTCGTTAAAAAACTGATAAGTGAATACAACATCGTTCCCGAGCAAGGTAAAAACATTTCATTTCTTACATCATGCTTACAATCTGCAAAATAGTGAGAAACTATAACAACCATCGGTAAACAAAATTACCGGAGAAAATAATTTTTTAATCCAATTTAAAGTTGTTGAAAAATGAAATGAACGTTACACAAAAAATATTGCAAGATATACGCCAAATGAGAACGAAAAACAAGAAAATTAAATTTCCTGTAGCAGAAGACAGAGGCATTTTATGCTCCTAAAATTCTATTAAAAACTTGCGCTTCCCATACAAAAAATATATCCAAGCGCGATGATGGTTGAGGAAGAAATATACTTATGATGGATGCCGCAGACAGAAACGGGCTAAACGGCATATAGTCTCTTCTTGTCATTTTCCTACAAATTATAAGCGCCAATCCAACGATACTTCCAAAAACAGCAGCAATAAAAACAGAAAACAATACTTTTTCCAAACCTATAAAAGCGCCAACGCCTGTCATAAGCTTAACATCCCCACCCATCATCGCGCTTGGATATATTTTTTGTATGGGAAGCGCAAGTTTTTAATAGAATTTTAGGAGCATAAAATGCCTCTGTCTTCTGCTACAAGAAAATTAAATTTCCTGTAGCAGAAGACAGAGGCATTTTATGCTCCTAAAATTCTATTAAAAACT
>JAIXNA010000145.1 GCA_020328135.1 Candidatus Endomicrobiellum dinenymphae | reverse complement strand
AATATCCAGTTAAATCAAACATCAATGAGCGTAGTTTTTCTTTTTTTAATTTTATCGTATATTTAAGTTGTGTTTTGCCATCATCATACAAAGACAAATCGTTACATATAAAGTCAGTTATATGTAAAATTTTTGCTCATCTGTCATAGTTAAATTCAAAACACAACTTAAATATACGATAAAATTAAAAAAAGAAAAACTACGCTCATTGATGTTTGATTTAACTGGATATTCTCTCTATAGCGCTGATAACGTGGACAATGTGTTGAAGATATTATAATTTCATATCCCGATATAAAAGAAAAAGAAATTAAAACTGTGATTTAATCGTACTTTTGTCTGACAAAAATACGCGGAGATACGTCGTTATTTTTCTGTTTTATGATACAATATCGACAGATATGAAAATGATATCCATACCGAAAAGATATGAATCCATAGTCGATAAGATTTCTTTTACAGCAAAAGAAAATAATTTTGATGCGTATGTTGTCGGCGGATTTGTAAGAGATTTGTTTCTTGACAGAGAGCCTAAAGATATGGATATAATGATTTGCCCAAAAGATGGTTCTATGAACGGTCGTTTGGCTGGAGTAAATTTTTCTAAAATTCTTGCGAACAAATACAAACTCCGTGAACCTGTTATTTTTGAAAAATTTGGAACGTCAAAATTATTTATAGATAATGAGGAAGTAGAATTTGTAATGCCTAGAAAAGAGTATTATGATTCCAATTCGAGGAATCCCGATACTCAACTTGCCTCGTTAGAACAAGACGCTCTAAGACGGGATTTTACTGTAAATGCTTTGTTTTTGAGACTTAGCGATATGAAGATTCTCGATCTTACATCCGGCGGCTTAAACGACATCAAAAACAAAATCATTAGAGTGACAGATATTTCAAGCGCTGAAGTAATATTTAGGCAGGATCCTTTAAGAATATTGCGCGCTGTACGGCAGAGCTTGCAGTTAGAGTTTAGTATTGACGCAGATACCTATAACGCTATGAAAAATTCAGCCGAGAGAATTAGTATTGTTTCGCCTGAACGCGTAAGGGATGAGCTAAATAAAATTTTAGTTGAGCAAGCGCCATCTCAAGCATTTGTTGTGATGTATGAAGTCAATTTGTTACGCGAAATTTTGCCTGAACTTGCAAGATTGAAGAACTTGGAACAGTCTGTGAAATATCATGTTGACGATGTATTTACACATACTCTAAAGGTTTTGGACAGAACAAGAAACGATATTGTATTGAGAATGGCTGCTTTGCTTCACGATATAGGTAAGTTTGTGGCATATAAAAAAGATGATGATAAGATTTCTTTTTGTGACCACGATGTTGAAAGCGCAAAAGAATCTGAAAATGTTTTAAAACGATTAAAGTATTCAAAAGAGTTTATACAAAAAACTGTTTCGATTATAAGAAATCATACGTATCCTAAGATGTATTCTAAGGATTGGACCGATAGCGCAGTGCGTAGATTTGTTAAAAGATGCGGAACTGAATTTACTTTTATAATGGAAATTTCAAAAGCAGATTATGTGAAAGATGATAGCGATCGAAATCTTGTCGAACTGAATAATAGGGTTGAAGATTTGAAATCAAAAAATATGTTATATCCTAAACCGGAGCTGATTTCAGGTAATGAGTTGCTGGATATATTTAACAGGTCCGCGGGAAAATGGATGCAAGATGCAAAGCATAAAATAAAAGAGATGCAAATTGAAAACCCTAATATTACAAAAGAGGCGATAATTGAAGCATTAAAAAACGATGTTTAAAGTTGTTGTATTTTTTTTGGCGTTAGTTTAAATTTTTACTAAAATAAATTTGAGTAAAAAGAGGTTTTGAGTGCCAGATGAAAAAGAGTCGATAGAAACAATTTCACAAGTTAAACATAAAGGGCGTGGAGAAGAGGTCGATGATATTGATGAAGAAGAAATTAAAAAGAGCGAAAACATTGAAGAAACTTGTGATGTTTTAGGGTTGCTTATAGGCGGCGCGGCAGGTCTTATCGCAGGTCTTGTGATTTCGTTCAACACTATTTTTGCTATGCAGATAGGAATGTTTTTAGGACTTATAGTAAGCACGAGAATCAAGAAGAAGAAAGGCGATAACGTATGAACCTTGGTTTATGTGGTCAAATCGCTTTAAATTGCGCCATCGATGTCCTCGTAAGGAATGAAATGACGAAGCAATCCAAATCCAGCAATAGCCAGCCAACTTTATGTTGATGCATACATTGCGTTAGCTCAAAAATAGATGCAATGCGAGGCGGCATTGATCTCTTTTCATTGTGATACATTGGTAATCCCATTCATTATATTTGTTAAAACATATCTGTTTAAAAACATTTCCAAAGTATTTTTGTTTTGTCTGACAAAAGTACAAGAAAATAGAGAGCGCTATCTTGCTTTAAAAATCTTATGCATTTGTACCATAAGATGCGCATTATTTGTAATTTTTTGAACTTCGGTATAGAACTTGTATAAATTTTGTATTTTGGGTTTGTTTTTGTCGATGGAAGGTTGAAGAACAAAAGAGATTTCTTTTGAAATGTCTTTTGTTATGTTTGCGGCTTTTTTTATTTCTGAAATTGTTGTATTTTTAGTTATAACGCATYTAATAAAAGTTTGACATGATGCTTTGTTTCGAGCAATTTTTAAAAAACTTTTATGTTCTTTCCAAAAAGTTTTATTAGATTCTGACGGTAGTTTAAAATCCATTGAAATTGTATCGCAAAATTCTACGACTTGTTTTAGTTTTTTTGGCAATGTACCGTTTGTTTCAAGATAAATACTAAATCCCTTTCTTTTTTTTTTTGGCAATAATACTTCTAAAAAACCAGCATACATCAACGGCTCGCCGCCTGTAAAAACAACTGACGGTTTTCCAAAAACAAATTTTTTTTTATTCTCTTTATATAACAAATCAATTTTGTTTATTACTTCGTCAACAGTTAAATATTTTGCTTTTTTAGATATTATCGTTGAATATGCGGCGGTATCGAAATACTTGAATTTAATATTACATCCGGCAAAACG
>JAIXNA010000144.1 GCA_020328135.1 Candidatus Endomicrobiellum dinenymphae | reverse complement strand
TAAACAAAATAAAACCTAACAGATTTCAGCCGAGAAATAAATTTAACGAAGCAAAACTTCGGGAACTTGCAGTCTCAATAAAAAAGTATGGTCTCGCACAGCCTATTTAATATTTTATCTACAATTGCCCTGATTTCTACAATATCTTCAATGCCTGCAAGTATTCTGCCATGCCCGGATGTAATTTTCCCTTCTGCTATCAAAATTTGTACATCTTCAGGTAAGGATAAAAGTCTTAGCGTGTTTGATATCACAGATCTCTCTTTGCCGACAACTTCTGCAATCTGCTCATGAGTATGCGCGAATTCTTCCATAAGTTTTTTAAAAGCTTTCGCTTCTTCTATGGGGTCTAGATCTTCCCTTTGAATATTTTCAATCAACGCTAAATCAAGCCTCTGTTTATCGTTGGCAGATTGTTTTACTATAGCCTTTATATCCTTGTTTCCTGCAAGTTTAGAGGCCCTGTATCTTCTTTCGCCTGCAATGATTTCGTATTCTCCAGGGATTATTGACGACGCAACTAAAATAGGCTGTGCGAGACCATACTTTTTTATTGAGACTGCAAGTTCCCGAAGTTTTGCTTCGTTAAATTTATTTCTCGGCTGAAATCTGTTAGGTTTTATTTTGTTTAATGGAATTGTTCTCACTGTTTCGCCTGTAGGATCTCTATTTGTTCCCAATGCGGGGATTAACGACTCCAATCCTCTTCCTAACGCTTTTTTTTGCATATTTTTTTCTCCTTGATATGCTTTAGTAAGATCAAGCAAAACTTGCAACTTTACTACTTACCTGTGATCACATCTCCCTTCGCCGCAATACTCGTGATCCTTGTTCGTCGCGCTGCAACCCTTCAAGAGTGAAAGGAAGTAACATCTTTCCGCTCTCGCGGGACAAAAGAATCATAGTAGAATACTTTTGTATATGCTTATTTTTCATCTATAGTCAACAACTTTAACACTCTCACCTTGTTTTGAGAGAAATTCCTTTGCAAAGTCAACATACGCAAGAGAGCCTTTCCCCGACGGGTCGTACAACAAAACGGGTTTGCCAAAACTTGGGGCCTCAGCAAGTTTTATTGTTCTTGGTATTTTTGTTTCATAAACCTTATCTTTAAAAAACTTTTTCACTTCTACAATTACCTGTTCAGCAAGATTAATTCTCGAATCAAACATTGTAAATAAAACGCCTTCCAATTCTAAATTGTAACTTTGCATTAATGTAAAAAGTGCCTTTGAGAGTTGCCCTAGACCTTCAAGTGCAAAAAATTCGCATTGCATCGGTATCAAAACTGAATCTGCCGCAATCAAAGAGCTTATTGTAAGCAACCCTAGCGATGGAGGGCAGTCTATGATGATATATTTGTATACTTTTTGAAATTTTTCTAACGCATTTTTTAATTTTCTTTCTCTTCCATCCATGCTCACTAAATCTACCTCTGCGCCACTTAAATCCGTAGTAGCAGGAGCGACATCAAGCCAATCCATAGCAGTATCTTGAATTATATCTTCAAGCGCCATCTCGTCAATTAAAACATCGTATATTGTTTTTTCCAAGACATTTTTGTTAATCCCAAGTCCGCTTGTGGCGTTGCTTTGAGGATCCATATCAATAAGCAAACATTCTTGCCCTAAATGTGCCAGACTTGCCGCCAAATTAATTGATGTTGTGGTTTTACCTACTCCGCCCTTTTGGTTGGCAACTGCAATTATCTTACTCATTTAAATACTCCATATTGTGCGGCGCTTTATTTATCTCTACGTTATTTCACGTGAAACATGTTATTTATCGCGGGGCAGATTATACTGTCTTCGTTGCCGTATAACAACTTTCAGGAAATTGAATGGGTGCGACCTTCATATAAAATGCTTTTTCATCTTCTCCACGCTGCTAGGTTCATCCCTATATCTCTTGCTTTTATTTCTATTGCTCCAGCTTCCATTAACGCACTGACCATACAGTTCTTCTCTTGCCGCCGCCATCGGCGCGTCGCCTCTACTATTGCTGCTACTACCGCTACCGCTGTTTCTGCTTTGATATCTGCCATGTTTATCGTTTCCGTCCCAGGCAATACTCCGCTCCACATCCTCTTAACCCGATTCCTACTTTTTATTTCACCAGCTAACTCCTGTATTTTTGCTCCGATTCCACATTTGCCATCAGCGTATTTCTCTTCACAGATTTCCTGAGATAACGCTCCTCTCGCGTCTTTATTCCGTGCTGCTTCTAGTGTTTCATCGATAGCTCTTCCGTTATTGATTCAGGAATATACTCATGCAATTCCACTACATCTACGAGATATAGAAAAATGTGTTTTTTCATAAACAGCATTGCTTTCTTTCAAATTTTAGGATTAGTTACTGACAGTGCAATAACGGCACTAACAGGATTATCGCTCTCTCTTGCCCGCACATACAACACAAAACCAAACAAAACGATAATACTTGCTGTCTTTTAAATTCATCATAACGAACCCTATTATTTGAAAATATTCCACGTTGTTCAATTGTGTTTCACGTGAAACACAATATATTTATAATCAAACAGCTCTGCATTGGTACATAATCAAGCAAAACACACAAAAAATAATTTACAATGAGAAGATAATCGCTCTAACAATCTAACAATACCCCGGCAGCTTTGCCGTCGCTCCATTTCAGAGAAAGAGGAATAAAAACACTACAGTAAAAATCTCTCCTTTTTAATAAGCCGTTCTTCCTTAGCAATCTGCCCTCGAGTGTTTTAATCGGGGGATGGCAATACACCAGGCATTGACGAGGCGTTGCTCCTTAAAAATAAGCATATTTTAAGTGTATAAGGGATGTTGAAACATTCGAACGGAGATGTGGCAAAAGTAACATTAATAGCCAACAACCTTGCCAGCAACTCTCATTTTTTCAATTTCTTTTGCTGTTTTTAATTCTATATTCTGTTTTTTAAAAAACAATTTGCTTTCCCTTTGACACACAGATTACCCACAGTTATACCCTCCCGGAGCGGCGTTGCTTTGTTTTTAAACGGATAAATAAGGAATTATCGCCTGTAAATAAAGAAATTCTTAAATTTCACATTCACA
>JAIXNA010000143.1 GCA_020328135.1 Candidatus Endomicrobiellum dinenymphae | reverse complement strand
ATATCATAAATAATTTCTAACTTTACCGCGTTGTCTTTGCGCTTTTTTAAAAGCTCTTTAACTTGTTTTTCGTTAAATCTTTTTCTTAACTGTTTTATACCTGTCTCCTTGTTGGATTTTTAGGTATAAACAGTGTCTTTTTGATTTTGCGTTGATATAATCGATATAACTGCTTGAAAGCAAGTCTTTATTTTGATAAAATAAAGAGGTAATAAGCACACAGTTGGATTTGCCAAAGGTTCCCAAATTTAGATTTGTGGATTTTGGAGATTGAAAGTTGTGGAAGCCGTGAGACGAAAATTGTTCGTCCGAAACGGAACTGCGTTAAACGCAGCAAAAAACCAAAGGGGAAGTTATGGCAAACATTACCATGAAGGCTTTGCTGGAGGCCGGTGTTCATTTTGGACACCAAACCAGAAGATGGAATCCAAAGATGGCAAAATTTATTTTTGGAACGAGAAATAAGATCCACATTATCGATCTTCAGAAAACGCTCAAAGAGTTGAAGAAAAACTACAAAGTTGTAAGAGATCTTGTTGCAGAGGGAAGAGAAATTGTATTTGTAGGCACAAAGAAACAGGCTCAGCTTCCAGTGAAAGACGAAGCATTGCGTTGTGGAGCGTTTTTTGTTGCTGAGAGATGGTTAGGCGGAACGCTTACAAACTTTGAAACATTGAAAAAATCAATTGCAAGATATAAAGAAATAGAGAAAATGAAAGAGGGCGGTGTTTTTATGGTTCTTTCAAAGAAAGAACAGTCTCAGATTGAAAAAGAGAGAATTAAACTCGAGAAATCTTTAGAAGGTCTTAAAAATATGACGAAGCCTCCTGGACTTATGTTTGTTATAGATCCTCATGAAGAGGCGACAGCAGTTTCAGAAGCAAGAAAACTTAATATTCCTGTTGTTGCAGTTTGCGATACAAACTGCGATCCGGATTTAATTGATTATCCTATCCCTGGAAATGATGACGCTATCAGAGCTGTAAAGCTTTTCTGTTCTATTGTTGCCGACGCAGTTTTGGAAGGTAAAGGCGTTATTGAAAAGAAATATGACGAAGAAACCGGAGTAGCGCGGGAATCTGTTAAAGAAGAGGATGTGAAAGAAGAGAAAGACTCTCAGGAAGGAGAAATGAAATAATGTCAACAGAGCTTATAACGAAGTTAAGAGAAATTACGGGCGCAGGCGTAATGGATTGCAGGAATGCGTTAAAAGAATCAAACGACGATATAGATAGGGCTTGCCAATGGCTTAGAGAGAAAGGCATGGCATCCGCTGTCAAAAAAGCAGGAAGAGCTGCAAAGCAAGGTCTTGTTTATTCGTACATACATGGCAATGGAACACTTGGGGTTTTGGTTGAAGTAAATTGTGAAACAGACTTTGTGGCAAAAACAGAAGACTTTCAGCGCTTGACCAAAGAAATCGCTATGCAGATTGCAGCAGTTTCTCCTACTTATGTTTCACGCGAGCAAGTTCCTTCAAGTATTCTTGAAGCAGAGCGAGAGATTTATAAAGCTCAGCTTAAAGAAGCGGGAAAATCTGAAAAGGTCTGGGATAAAATCATTGAAGGCAAAATTGAAAAGTTTTATAGCCAGATATGTTTGTACGATCAGGTTTATATGAGGGATACTTCGGGCAAAGAAACGATGAAAGATTTAGTAACAAACGCCATTGCAAAAATCGGCGAGAATATAGTAATAAAAAGATTTGCAAGATTTAAACTCGGAGAATAGTGATGCCCGTGAAGAGAGCGCTTTTAAAACTTTCCGGCGAATCTTTTTCTGACGGTTCGTCGTTAATAAGCGAGTCAAGTCTTTCGAGAACGGTCAAAGAAATCAGTTTTGCTGTCTTAGATAGCGGAACACAGCTTGCAATTGTCGTAGGCGCGGGCAATATTTGGAGAGGCGCGGGCAAGTTCATAGAAAGAGTTACTGCGGATAAAATGGGCATGCTTGCGACAGTTATGAATGCTCTTGCCCTAAATGATTCTTTACTGAAAGCGGGAATAAAATCAATAATGTTTTCGGCAAGAGGCGTAAGTGATTTTGCTGAAAATTTTAACAGAGAAAAAGTTATAGGATCTATGGGACAAGGAAAAATTATTGTTTTTGCAGGCGGTACGGGTAATCCTTTTTTTACAACTGATACTACCGCTGCTTTGAGAGCAGCTGAAATAAAAGCTAATATTTTACTTAAAGCCACGCAAGTTGACGGCGTGTATAGCGCAGATCCAAAAAAAGATAAAGATGCCGTAAAATATGATTCTTTAACTTTTCAAGAAGCTTTGGATAAACATCTGAAGATAATGGATTCTGAGGCTTTCTCGTTGTGTATGCGGACTAATATAACAATCAAAGTGTTTGATTTTTATAAAGACGGTAATTTGAAGAAAGTTCTAAACGATGACAAAATAGGCACGACTGTGGAGGCTTAGCAATGCAAGCTCAAAGTTTTTTTTCAGCGTCTGAAGAATCCATGAAAAAAACTATAGATAGATTGAAATCTGAATTGACCTGTATAAGAACCGGCAGAGTAAGTAGCGCTGTAGTAGAAGGAATTAAGGTTGAAAGTTATGGATCTCTTGCGTTTATAAATCAAATTGCAGGCGTTAGCGTTCCGGACGCAAGGACAATAGAAATAAGACCCTGGGACGTTTCCCAGCTAGGCGCTATAGAAAAGGCGATACAGAAAGCAGATATCGGCATGAACCCTGTAAACGATGGAAAGCTCATACGTATTGTAGCTCCTCCTCTTACTGAAGAGAGAAGAAAAGAAATAGCAAAATCTATAGGTAGAATGGCTGAAGATTTTAGAGTTGCTGTAAGGAACGAAAGAAGGGTTTTGATTGAGAATATAAAAAAACTTGAAAGAGATAAAGTTATAACTGAAGATGATAAAAAGAAACTTGAAGCAAATGCTCAAAAAATTACGGACGGTTATACAAAGATAATAGACGAAATTGTAGCTGCTAAAGAAAAAGAAGTTATGCGGGTATAAGATTTTATTTGACCATAAAATCTTATACCCGCATAACTTCTTTTTCTTTAGCAGCTACAATTTCGTCTATTATCTTTGTATA
>JAIXNA010000033.1 GCA_020328135.1 Candidatus Endomicrobiellum dinenymphae | reverse complement strand
GCTCCTTGCTCTTTGCGCTCAGTTGTAGTTGTTTCAAGTTYTTTCTTTTCTGTTGTTATTACGTTATCCGATGATCTGATTATTGAATAGTATGAGGCGCCTTCAGGATAGTATGAGAATTCTATGAAATACTTTATAATAAAAAAACCGGAAATTGGACAGAATTCTCATACTATCCTGAAGGCGCCTCATACTATTCAATAATCAGATCATCGGATAACGTAATAACAACAGAAAAGAAAGAACTTGAAACAACTACAACTGAGCGCAAAGAGCAAGGAGCTATCACATCGTCTTTATGGTCGGCAATGGCTTCTCAAGACATATCTCAGGATATAATTCTTTCTTTTGCAGACATATTTGCATGGCAAATAGATTTTCTCACGGATGCTAAACAAGGCGATATTTTTAAACTTATGTATGAAGTAGAGTACATTGCAAAGAAAAACAAAAAATTAACTTCTAACATCATCGCTGCTCAATATCAAACCCCATCCAAAACATACAACGCCTTCTATTTTAAAACAAAAAAAGGCGAAGATGGGTATTTTGACGAAAATGGCAAATCCGTAAAAAGCGCATTTTTAAAGGCGCCGCTGCAATTTAGAAGAATAAGCTCGTGTTTCACAACTAGTAGAGTTCACCCCATATTAAAATATGCAAGACCTCATCTTGGAATAGACTACGCCGCTCCAAAAGGAACTCCTGTTTCATCAGTCGGAAACGGTACAATCGTTAAAGCGCAGTATAGCGGAGGTTTTGGCAATTTGGTAATTATAAAGCATTCAAACGGTTATGAAACATATTACGGACATTTGTCAAAATATGGAAAGGGAATCAAAAAAGGCGCTAAAGTAAAACAAGGGCAAGTTATAGGATATGTAGGTATGACAGGTCTTGCTACAGGACATCATTTAGATTTTAGAATAAAACTCAACGGTAAATTCTTCGACTTTCGAAAAATGAAACGACCGCCGTCAACAACCCTGACCGGCGATGACAAAAAAGCTTTCATGGAAAAAATTCAAACAATTGAGCTAACCTAGAGAATCATGTAGTCGACTAACCCTTAATTTTCTAGTAAAAAATCTTTACCTTATTCGAGTCGCCATCCTACTATAGACAGTCCATATGATTGCTTTGTTGAATTTCTTTACGTAGTATAATCTCATCTAGCTCTATTAGCTCTATTATCGCTTGTCCTTCTTCATTTCCTCTTTAGCAATTCCTTCGTATTCCTGTATGTCGCTTTTATCTATTTCAACGCCATCCAATGCGCTACTCCTAACAAAAATCCTATCTCTTCCTGCTCCACATTGTTCATATACATCTGCAACGCAAAGGCTTTCTTGTCTCTCGAATGCGCTCTTCCTTCAAAACGCATGCCTGCATTCCTTGCATAAATACCACTCTTGCTTGCCTGCGTTATTTACATACCTACCAATTCCATATCTACTCCACATTTAGTTATCATTGCCTCTCTCTTGTTTAAATTAGACAACTAAATTTTATATCTTTTTTAATTATCAATATTTAGAGATTGATGTCAATGGGAAAGAGGAATTAAAAAAAGGGGAGGGGGGACAACTACACAGCGACCGTAAAATCATATCTCTTTCATGCGTTTGTTATGATATATTTACGCCTAGCAGCCTATCGCTGACCTACGCTGCAAAAGTCCCCACTTCTCATCAACATCTTTTTGAATTGATTCAAGGATATGAGCATTTTCAGGTTTAAACAAATGTTTAAATCTTCCTTGGGGCTTCAAGAATTCTACAACGGGCTTCTTTTCTTTCGGAGTAACATTTATTTTATAAATACCGTTTTCAACTTCAAAAGAAGGCCAAACGCACGTATCAACGGCGAGCCTCGCAAGCGACATTGTATCCTCGGGTTTATAATTCCAACCAAGTCTGCATGGCGTTAAAATATTGATAAATGAAGGACCGTCAATCGCCAATGCCTTCTGTACTTTTGTTACAAAATCGTTCCAATTGCCAACATAAGCTTGGGCAACATAAGGAATGTTGTGAGCAATCATTATCTGCGTCAAGTCTTTTTTGTTCTGCTCTTTTCCTTGGTGGACCTTTCCTGCGGGAGCGGTTGTAGTATGCGCTCCTTTAGGCGTTGCGCCTGATCTTTGTATCCCGGTGTTCATATATGCTTCATTGTTGTAACATACATAAAGCATTCTATGTCCTCTTTCCATCGCTCCTGACAAAGACTGCAAACCAATATCGTAAGTTCCGCCATCGCCGCCAAAAGCTATAAATCTAATATCTTCATTAATCTTACCTTGTTTCTTTAAACTTCTATAGGCCGTTTCAATACCGCTGCATGTTGCGGCTGAATTTTCAAAAGCGCTGTGGAAAAACGAGTTTTTCCATGCAGTGTAAGGAAAAATTGTGGTCGAAACTTCTAAACAACCTGTAGCGCTTGTAACAACAACAGGAACATTACCCGCCGCTATCAAAGCCTGTCTTGCAACTATACCTGCTCCGCAACCTGCGCAAAGACGGTGACCGCCTGTCAAACGTTCCGGATTCTTACTTAACTCTTTTAAATTTGCCATTTTATATTCTCCTAAAGGCTTTTACTTTTTTCTAACATTAATATACTCTACCTGAGTTGACGACTCTTCTGCGCCTGAGGCAATTTTGCCAAGCGTTTTATAAACATCTGAAATATGCGCTGTGTTGATTTCTCTTCCGCCAAGACCATAAACATAATTTACAACTTTAGGAGTTACAGCTCCTGCCGCAAACAAAGACGAAACAACGTCTGAATACAGGGGGGCATAAGCGCCTGAGCAAGAATCCGCTCTATCCATAACGGCAACAGCTTTAACATGAGCTAAATCTTTTGCAAGCTGATCTGCAGGAAATGGTCTAAACACCCTCATTTTTACAAGACCCGCTTTTATGCCTTTTTCTCTCAGCTCTTGAACTACAACTTTTGCAGTTCCTGCCGTTGAACCAATAACTACTATCGCAATTTCAGCATCGTCCAGCATATATTTTTCATACAAATCGTACCTGCGACCAAAAGTTTTTTCAAAATCCTTGGCTACTTTCAAAATTATATCTTTTGAATCTCTCATAGCCTGAGCAAGCTGATATCTGTGTTCAAAATAATAATCTTGCAGGTCGATTGAACCTAGTGTGTAAGGCTTCTTTGTATCTAAAAGATACCTTTCAGGTTTATATTCACCAACAAATGCCTTAACGTCGACATCAGGATAAAGCTCAACAACTTCCATACAATGAGAAATAATAAATCCGTCAGTTGTTACCATGGTGGGGAGCTTCGCTTTTTCGGCTATTCTTGTAGCCTGAATCATATTATCATAAGCTTCTTGTGAATTTTCTGAATAAATCTGAATCCAGCCTGAATCTCTTGCGCCCATTGTGTCTGATTGGTCGCCATGAATGTTAATGGGGGCAGAAATTGCTCTGTTAACTTCAGCCATAACTATAGGAAGTCTAAGTCCAGAGGCTATGTAAAGCATTTCCCACATAAGGCACAAGCCCTGTGAGGAAGTTCCAGTCATCGCTCTTGCGCCCGCAGCTGAAGCGGCTATCGTGGCAGACATTGCGGAATGTTCGCTTTCTACAGCGACATATTCGCTTTTTACAATACCATCTGCAACAAATTGTGAAAAAATCTGTACAATTTCAGTCGCAGGAGTTATAGGATATGCTGCTACTACGTCCGGCTCTATTTGGCGCATTGCTTCCGCCATAACCTCGTTGCCTGTTTTTGCAACGAGTTTGCCTTTTGAATATACTGTCTTTATCATTTCATTAACTCCTTAAAGAGAGCAAAGCTCCTTTTTATTTCTTTTCTTGTTCCATCGTAATTGCTTTAACTTTTACCGGGCATTCGCTTGCGCAAATTCCGCAGCCCTTGCAATGATCATAATCTATTCCGGTAACAACTGTTATCTTCTTTTCGTCAGGAGCAATTTTTATAGAAGCATCGGGACATGAAATCCAGCATGTTAAACAACTAATACATTTATCCTTGTTCCATACAGGTCTTTCCGAACGCCAGCTTCCGGTATGGAAATCCGCTGCTGTTCCGGCTTCAACCATATCGCCAACAGGAAGTTCTGCGGCAGTTAATTTTGCATCGAGAGATTGTGATTGTCCCTTTTCTTCTTTATTCACTTTATTCCTCCAAGGGGCGATGCCGCCTTTATAAATATTAAAAACCAATTGTTAATTTTTCACCTCGTCAAAAGCGCGTTTTATAGATACAAGATTACCGTCGATAACTTCCGGTTTATGTCTAAATTTAGCCATCAATTTGCTTTTTGTATCTTCCAAAACACCGTTGATATCCAACGTCCCTATAACTTTTACCAAAGCTCCAAGCATCGGCGTATTGGGAATGTCTTTACCAATTGTTTCTTTTGCTATTTGACTTGCGTTTACTACATATACTTGACTTGCATTAATGTCAAGCTGCTGCGCAATTTCGTTAGCGCTAAAGGATGTATTTACTATAACTTTTCCGGTTGTTCCAATTCCATCTGTCACAGAAACGGATTCCATGAGAGACGGATCCAAGATAACCACATAATTTGGATTCGTGATACCCGAATGAATGGTAATAGGATCTGCGCTTATTCTATTGAAAGACTGAACAGGAGCTCCCATTCTTTCCGGACCGTATTCAGGGAAAGCCTGAATGTACTTACCTGTTGCCAAAACTGCTTCGGCAAACAATAAAGCTGCAGTTTTTGCGCCCTGTCCACCGCGTCCGTGCCAACGAACTTCAATCATTTTTGCTGACATCTTTTTTACCCCTTTTAAATTACAAAGCTATAACGCGTCACATCTCTTGGCGGCCTGATATCGCCCGCGAGATGGTCACCTCATCGGCATATTCAATATCCCCGCCAACGGGCAACCCATAACCTAATCTTGTTACCTTGATATTTAATTTTTTTATAATCTCTGCTAGATAAACAGCAGTTATTTCACCCTTAGAATCAGTATCTGTGGCTATGATTACTTCGCTGATGGTATCACTTTTCAATCTTTTTATCAACTTTTCAACTCTTATGTCATTAGGACCCACAGCATCAAGCGGAGACAGCGCTCCTCCTAGCACAAAATAAAGACCTTTGTACTCTTTAACTCTGCTTACGGCTATTAAATCCTGGGGAGTTTCAACAACACACAAAATGTCGCGCTCCTTTGCAGAATCAGAACACACAGGACAAGGATCATGTTCGCTTAAATTATAACAAACACTACAATTTTTCATTGTTTGTCTTGCTTTTTGTATTGAATCCAAAAGCCTGTCGACTTCACCTTGCGACATTTCTAATATGTGGTAACTTAAGCGTTCGGCCATTTTAGGACCAACACCGGGTAATTTTTTTATTATTTCAACCATTTTTTCTATAGGCTGCGGTCTATTCATGCTATTTTACTTTCGTGATTATCAATTAATTTTTTTGGCAACAGAGCCAAACTTTTTTGCTATTTCTTCTATGCGTTTTGGTASGGCGGTTTTCGCAGTTTCTTGAAAATCTTCTTTAATCGTATATTCAACAACGCTAGGCGGTTTGTCTTCTTTCATAATTATATCTTCTTTTTCTGATTTGTTTAGCGAAACGCTTTTTTCGATAGAAACTGCAAGCGCTATATTCAAACCCGTTTTTCTTTGAAAAAGTTTTGAAATTTGTTCTTTAAACTCCATGACGCCTTGATAGTCAAACTGTCCCGCAACTATTAATTGCGCAGACGAATCGCCGGATACTCTAACTAACGCTTTTTTTAATGATTGAGCCGTGAGAGGATGTTTTTTTATTATTTCATCAACTATTTCATTCCAAACGTCTATCAAATCTACAGGGGCGGAAACGCCATCAATGCTTTCCTCTTTTTGCATGGACGGATCTTCGTCAAAAGAAGAAGGCGAACCGTTGTCAATTTTGATATTATTCTCTAATTCAGTTATTCTGTCTATAAGCTCGCCAACATTATAATACGGCTCCGACATTTTAAGGAGATACATTTCAAGAAGAATTCTAGGCTGATCGTGCCAACGCATTTCCTCAAGAGCCTTTGATAAAAGATTGTTCATACGCGCATGCTGCGCAACAGTAAACAAACTTTTTTGAATATCAAAGAGCTTTTTATCTTCGGAAGAAATTTCTGCAGTTGCAGGATTTATAGAATAAATCATAACTTGTCTTAAATGATCTCTTAAATCTCTTGCAAACTGCAAAACATTATATCCTTGCTCAGTTATTTCTTTAATAGTTTTTAAAATTGCCTGTATATCGCCAGTTGCAATATTTTCCGTAACAGAAGCTATAACATCTTTTGGAAGAAGTCCCAGCAAACCTCTTATATATTCGCCTGTTATTTTACCGCTGTTTGAAGATACCGCCTGATCTAAAAGACTTAAAGCGTCTCTCATAGAACCGCCTGAAACAATGGTAACTATGTTCAAGGCTTCGTCATCTATTTCAAAGCCTTCTTTTCGTCCAATATTTTTTATCGCCATGGACATTTCAGCGCTGGATATAAGCTTAAACCTGTACCTCTGACATCTTGAAAGAATAGTAACCGGAATTTTATGCTGTTCTGTTGTAGCCAGAATAAAAACCACATGGGACGGAGGTTCTTCCAGAGTTTTAAGCAACGCATTAAAAGCCTGTGTTGTTATTTGATGAGCTTCGTCTATAATATATATCTTATATTTTGAATTGGCGCTTGAAAACTTTACATTTTCCCTTAGCGCTCTTATTTCATCTATACCATTGTTTGACGCGCCGTCAATTTCTAATACATCAATGCTTGAACTTCTTGAAATATCCAAGCAGTTTTCGCATGTTCCGCAAGGTTCTGTAGCAGAATCATCTTTGCAGTTTAACGCTTTAGCAAGAATTCTTGCCATACTGGTTTTACCACAACCTCTGGGACCGCTAAACAAATAAGCATGCGCAACACGGTTTTCAGCAATTGCGTTTTTAAGAGTTTGCGAGATGTGTTCTTGCCCCACAACTTCGTTGAAATTTTGAGGTCTAAATTTTCTTGCTAAACCAAGATATGCCATAAAGAGAATCCTTTCGCATTATTTGGCAAGTAGTTTAGCAAATATGTAGATTTTAAAGCAACGAAACTTTAAGATTGCGCGAACAAAAAACAAAGACAGGCATACCTGAGTACAAAATAGAGAAATTTGTTAAAGCTATTAGGACTTATGAATATGGAAAGTATTCTAAAACAGACAGTTATTACAGGGTTGGAGGGACGGATTAGAGCGCATTAATCAATAAATCAATTAATCAGAATATCTGCGCTAGCCTATTTCTTGCTATGGAATTTTATGCCATTTACTTCTGTGATTTTGTTGTTGTATTTGTTTTTCATAGTTTCTCCTTACGCAAAGCCAGCTCTTTTAAAGCGTTCTCTACCTCCTTAAGTTTCTTGTCTCTTTCTAGCTTCTGTTCCTCAGAATTCACTGGTATAGCTTTGATTAAGCCACCCGACGTTGCTACAAGGCCTTCCTCTATATCTATCATTTCTGCATTCATAGACTTAGTTGTTCCGTCAAGCTCTTCTATTTTGGCGACATTGTCAATATTAGACTCGAGCAGAAATATTTTTGTGTCTTCGTGGTCTTCTACCGTTCTTCCGAGACCACCTATCACTTCTTCGTTTTTATTTATTTTGTCGTCCACGTCTTTTATCATTGACTTGAGTTCGCTTTTATCGTCTCTAATTTTATTATTGAGACATCTTGCTTTATCGTCAAACTCTTTCATTTTACTGTTAAATCCTTCGATTTTATCTCCAAGCTCTCTTGCTCTTGCGAAGTTTTCAGACTTATCGTTAAGTAGTAACATCTTAGCGTCCTCATGGTCTTGTAACGTAAAATTTATATCTGTTATATTTGTACCAAACGAGATGTTCTTTTTATCTAAGTCTTTAAGCGATTTTTCAATACTCGCGAGTCGCCTATCCGTATGAAGTTCATACACCGCGCGGTCTTGTCTTCTTATTGCATAGTCAAAATTCTCTTGGTTGATATTCATGTCTTTAGCCTGCGCTTTCAACCTTGCGATAAGGGCTGCTCTATTTTTGGCAGCTTCTTCTATCTCATGTTGAGCCATTGCTGCAGCTTCTTCTCTCTCTTCGCGAGCCGCTGCTTCAGCCATTTCGGCCATTTCGGCTTTATGCTCCTTATAAAAATACCGAATTGTAAATCCTATGCCAATAGCGACTACAATGCCTACAACCCCCCACGCAACACATTCTCCTTTGTTTGTGGAGCAATAAGAATAAAGATTTCTATACCACGGAAGGGGCTAATAGGCGCGGTAAGGGGAGGGTCAATCCTTGCCTCGGTTAAAGCAGATTCATCGCGTGGCGCTGCAGGCTCAGTCTTTACGACTTCATCCGCTACAGGTTCAACACGAGCAACATCGTTACCCTTACCGCATGAAGATAATATAATTGAA
>JAIXNA010000142.1 GCA_020328135.1 Candidatus Endomicrobiellum dinenymphae | reverse complement strand
CCTGCATCAAACCCTTCTCTCTTAGCTGCATTAAATGAGAAACTGTCTACAACTCCTGCGGAATATCAAAAATATGCGGCTACGCCTTTGGGAAGAAAACAGTTTATCGATGCTGTTGTTAGAGAAGCAATCGTCATGGAAGCAGCTAAGAGAGAAGGGATTGAAAAACGAGCCGAATATAAAAAAGCGGTAAGCGATTTTAAGGAGGAGCAAGACAAGCAGTTTAACGATTATAAAAATGTTTTGCTCATAGAAACATGCATTAAAGGTGTTCATGAAAAGATAAAGTCTACAGACGAAGATATTCAAAAATATTATGACGATAATAAAGATTCGTTTGAGAATCCTGTGGCTTACGTAGTAAAACATATTCTCGTCTCAGATCTACAAACCGCTCAAAATGCTTATGAAAGACTCCGAAGCGGCAAATCTTTTGAAAAAATAGCCAAAGAAGTTTCTCAAGATACAGGTTCTGCCGCAAACGGGGGACTTATCGGACCATTTAAGAAAGGCGCTTTAGTGCCGGAACTTGAAAACGTCGTTGTAAGCCTTAAAAACAATGAAATGTCAGGCGTTGTTAAATCCCCATCCGGATACCACATTATACTTAAAGTTTCAGAGCAAAAACTTCCTACAATATCTTTTGACGAAGCAAAGGAAAGAATCAAAAGAACCTTGGAAAAGAATAGATTTGACGCATGGTTTACTCAAGAGAAACAAAAACTTGGAGTTGAAGTTAACTATGACGTTGCAGTACCTACTTCTGTAGATGAAGGTCAAAAATAAGATTACGTCGCTTTAAATCTTAAAAAGAGGCATACAACATGAAAAAGCTAGTTGCAGGATTGATGTCGGTAGTATTTGCAGTAGTATACGTTTCGGCAGCGTCATCGCAAGTCGTTGATAAGGCAGCATCGCAAGCTGTGAGTAAAACCGTTGTTGATAAAACCTTGGCTGTAGTAAATGGCGAGACCGTTTTGGAATCGGAGTTTAACAGTCTTTTCTTGCCGATGTTAGAACAATATAAACAAAACATGCCGGCTTCGAACCAAACAGTTCAAGAAGAGACCGGGTTAAAGAATTATATTTTAAATCAAATGATTGAAAGTGTTCTCTTGAAACAAGAAGCAAACAAACATAAAATAAAAGTTTCAAAGAAGGAACTTCAGGATAACGTTAGCGCAATTAAGAAGCTGCTTGCAAACGAATCAGAGTTTGTGGCAGGATTGAAGAAAGGAAACATAACAATGGCTGATTTTGAAAAGAGGCTTAGCGAACAGATTGCGATAAAGAAACTTAAGAAACAATTTGTAGATCACAAAATTAAGAGGCCTTCTGAAATCGAAGCAAAAGATCTTTATGATAAGATTGTTATGAAGATGAAAGGCACAAAAACAAATCTTTCTCCTGAAGAAGATGCTTTTGTAAGCAATCTCGCCAAGGTAATGGAAATGATGAATGGAGAGAAGGTAAGATTAAGACAAATTTTTGTCAACTGCCCTAAGGATGCTAATGAAACTACATTAAAAGCGGCTCAGGCAAAAATTGCAACAATAAAAAAAGAACTCCAAAAACAAACTTTTGCAGATATAGCAGCTCAATACTCTGAAGATTCGGTTTCTAAAGCAAGAAATGGCGATTTAGGAATTGTTACGAAAGGATATATTGCTCCTCCGTCTCTAAACAAAGTTGTTTTTTCAATGCAAGTTGGCGATTACACAAAGGATCCCATAAAGACAGATGCCGGATATCTTTTTGTAAAAGTTGAAGAAAAACACGCTAAGAAAGATATGACTTTTGCCAATGTTAAGAATGATGTGATTGAAATGTTACGCGAAGACAATGAAGACCGAGCCCACATAGATTACATCAATACTCTAAAATCAAAAGCAAGTATTAAGATAAATAAGACTTGGTAATATAAAAAATCATGACCAAGCCCCGTATAGCGATTACTTTGGGGGATCCTGCGGGTATAGGTAGCGAAATAGTTTTCAGGGCTGTAGATTCTTTGGCTGTAAAAAGAGTTTGCAGCCCTGTCGTTTTTGGCGATAAACAAAGTTTATCTAAGTCGTTTAAAGGCAAACTCCCCTTTGAGTTTGTAGAGTGCTCCGATACCTGTGATTTTATAAAACTAGGCGTCCCTTCAAAAATATCAGGCATAATTGCTGTATCCGCCATTGAGAAAGCAGCAAAATACTGCTTATTTAAAAATACTCTTGCGCTTGTTACAGCGCCCGTGTCAAAAGAATCGTTCAAAATGGCAAACATAAAGTATCCGGGACACACAGAACTGCTTGCAACACTCACAAAAAGTAAAAATATAGCAATGCTGATGACTTGCGGTAAAATACACAGTGTTATGATAACAAGACATATTCCCATTTCCCAAATATCTAAAGAATTAAAAACAAAAGACATTGTTGACACTGTAAAATTAAGCGTAAATTTTATAAGAAAATTTGGTAAAAAAGATATAACGGTCGCCTTATGCGGATTAAATCCTCATGCGAGCGACAATTCAATCTTGGGTAAAGAAGAACATAAAATCATATTGCCTGCATATAAAATACTAAAAAAAGCCGGCATCGATATAACAGAACCCCTTCCGGCAGATTCCGCGTGGCTCAAAACAAAAAACGGAAAATTCGATTTGATATGCGCAATGTATCACGATCAGATAATGATAGCCTTAAAATGTATTGACTCTTCAAAAATAGTAAACGTAACGGCAGGACTTCCTTTTGTAAGAACGTCTCCGGGACACGGAACGGCATTTGATATTGCCGGCAAAAATAAAGCAGACGCCAATGCAATGGTAGAAGCAATTTTATATGCTGCACAATATAGCCAACTAACTTTATATTGACACAATTGCGCTACTTAAATTTGCCGAAAAAGAACGTAGTCCGTAGAGTTAGCTCAAAAATAGCGTGCTGCGTCGTTGGACTTCCTAGAAAGAGATCGGTCAGTCTAGCATTGCATCTGTTTTTGAGCTAATGCAATGTATTAATATAAAGTTAGTTGGCTATATTGTGCAGCAATTTTATATGCTGCACAATATAGCCAACTAACTTTATATTGACACAATTGCGCTACTTAAATTTGCCGAAAAAGAACGTAGTCCGTAGAGTTAGCTCAAAAATAGCGTGCTGCGTCGTTGGACTTCCTAG
>JAIXNA010000141.1:268-3052 GCA_020328135.1 Candidatus Endomicrobiellum dinenymphae | reverse complement strand
TTGATAATCATGACTGTTATATATGGGAAGCTCTTAAAACGTATACAAACAGATAATAAGTCAGAGTTTTRCGGGTTACAAAGTCATTATCAATTTTTAACCTGTTACCATTAATATAATTTTAAAAGTATTTTACGTCTTTCTAACCAAATTTTTATCCACTTCAAGCCACAAACTGGCCCGATCATTAAAAAGAAGATTTGTAGAATTATTTATACTTCCATCGCTCCCTCCGGATTCTACAAAAAATCCATTTGTTATTTCTACTCTTTTAAAAATTTCGCGTATTATTCCATTTTCACCTCTCTGAGAAAAAACCTAATATTCATATTTAAGAAATCTCTTCTCATCTTTAAATCCCTCGCTCTGCCGTAACATTTCAATACAATGTTCTAATTCTATGCGCGGTAATAAATTTTGTCTCTGTAGGAAACCAAGTATTTTATCAAACAACCTAAAGCATGTCATAGCGCTCTTCTATAGATAAAAACTATCTTTTTGGTTTAATTTTTAGACGATATTTAACTATTTAAAATAATTTCGGCGGCTCTTTTACTTACCCCCGGAGTTCCAAGCATTTTTCTAAATGCGAGAAGTTCCGTAACTTTAGGCATATAATTTTCTGATTTTAATTGTTCTAAAACTGACGATGCAATTTTTTTCGAAGTTGCGTCAAATTGTACAAACTCAGGTACGACTCTTTTTCCAGATAAAATATTTACCATAGTTATATATTTTATCTTTATGATTGCTCTTATAAAAAAATAATTAAAATAAGACAGTTTATACATTACAACCATTGGGATTCCCATTATGGCGTTTTCAAGACTAACTGTTCCCGAAGGGCAAATTGCAAAATCTATAGTTTTCCTTTTATTAAAATCTCCAGAAATATCCAAATCTATATACCCCGGCAAAGCGCAATTAATTTTTTCATCAGCGCTAAACATTATAAACTTTGCATTTATTTTTTCTTTAAGTATTTTTGCGGTCTCAAGAATTATAGGAATATGGTATTTTATGGTAGTTCTACGACTTCCCGGAAACAGTCCTATAACCGGCGGATTTACTATGCCAAATTTTTCATTTTTAAAAACCTGCTTCTCTGGAACTATGTCTATCAAGGGGTTTCCTACAAAAACAGCGTCAACACCGTTACTTTTATACAACTTTTCTTCAAAAGGCAAAATAACAAGCATTTTTTTAATAGTTTTAGCAAGTTTTTTTACTCTTCCGCTACGAGATGCCCAAATCTGAGGGCTTATATAATAAAAAACAGGAATATTCATTTTTTTTGCAAGATAAGCAACGTGTATGTGAAAACCATAATAATCTACAAGTATTATTTTATCAGGACGATTTTTACTAAAACATTCTTCTAATTTCTTTAAAACTTTTCTTAGATAGAGTACTTGCTTTACACGTAAAACCCCAAAGGCATTAATGCTTACTATCTCTTCAAGAAAATCATCGGCAATTAATTTTAGATTGTTACCGCCGATTGCTGAAATATGACACGAAGGAATTAATTTTTTTATTTCTCTAACAAGATTTAACGCATGTATTTCGCCGGACAAATCGCCGGCAGAAATGAAAATTTTACCGTTTGCCATTAAAGCACCATATTTTTTAGAATATTAACAGCCAGCTCCACAGCGTCTCTACCCTGTTCGCCTGCAATCGTAGGTTTTTTGCCGTCAATAATATTGGTTAAGAAATTATCAATTTCATAAAAAAGAGGCTCGTTTGGCGGGAGCTTTGGTTTTTTAATATCTATATCAAAAAGAGAAGTCATTTTTTCTTTACCTGCTTTTTTTGAATATATTTTAAGATTTTTTCCCGCATAATCTATGGATACATAACTATCAGGCTGAAAAATTCTTATTTTTCTATATTTTTCCAAAGTAACTCTACTCGCAGACACGTCTGCCACACAACCGTTTGCGTATTTCAGTCTGACTTTTGCAATATCTTCGGTGTCGGAAAGTATTTTTGCGCCGTGAGCTTCAAAAGAAACAACTTTATCTTTTACAAGATAAAATAAAATATCCAAATCGTGTATCATTAAGTCTAACACAACGCCAATCTGGTTTGTTTTAGGATCATAAGGTCCCAGTCTGTTAACTTCAATAAACTTAGGGTTGTTTATAAACGGCGCAGCAGCAATAACCGCAGGGTTAAACCTTTCAACGTGACCAACCTGTAAAATTAAATTTTTAGCGCTTGCTATTTCTATAAGCTCCTCAGCTTCTTGAACATTTAAAGTAAATGGTTTTTCAACAAGACAATGTACCCCATTTTGTAAAAGAGGTTTTGCCACTTGATAATGAAACGGCGTGGGAACAGCAACAACTGCCGCATCAATTTTCCCTATAATATCATTAAAATCTATTAAACAATTTGTCTTGTTTGCTTTTGCAATTTTTTCGGCTCTTTTACCATCTGCGTCAATAACAAATTCAAGCTTAGAATTAGGATGCTGGCTTAAAATTCTTGCATGGTGTTGTCCTAAGGAACCCGCCCCGATTACAGCTGTTCTTATGTTCATTTTTGTAACCCTTTACAACTTTAACTACTTTATCTATATTGGCTTTTGAAAGCAACGGATGTACAGGAAGAGATACTACTTCTTCCGCAGCCTTTTCCGCTTCTTTGCATATTCCTGATTTATAGCCAAGCTGTTTATAGAATGGCTGCTTATATATAACAGAACTGTAATACACTCCGCTTCCTACGCCATTTTCCGCAAGATATTTCATAAACTTATCTCTTTCCTTTGCCGCA
>JAIXNA010000141.1:0-258 GCA_020328135.1 Candidatus Endomicrobiellum dinenymphae | reverse complement strand
CCCTACCATGATTTATAATCTGTCTTCCATACTTATCGGCTTTTTCATTTTATGCTACAAAAAACATGATGACAGGTGAAGGCGGTATTACTTTAACAAACGATGAAAAGGCCGATAAGTATGGAAGACAGATTATAAATCATGGTAGGGCTGGACATTCAACACATACAGTTTTGGGATATAATTATAGACTTACAAATCTTGCAGCTGCAATGGGAATAGCCCAGCTTGAACAGCTTGAAAGTTGGATAGAGAAAA
>JAIXNA010000032.1 GCA_020328135.1 Candidatus Endomicrobiellum dinenymphae | reverse complement strand
CATGAGATTTCTATATTCAATGAATCTACAGATTCTCTTTAAAGCTATCGCAAACCCCGATATGGCAGCGAACTTTCTAAGGAACAACTTAGCGAAATGGTATTAGACCATAAAAAATTGTATGACGAAGGGAGAGATTGGATGCGCTCTAAGCCATATCGGAGTTTGCAAGAGAATTGTAGATGAAAATATTAATCTTGCGCTTGTATTGGAAGATGATGCCGTTTTAAATGATAATATTTCAAGCGTGCTGCATGAGATTTCTATATTCAATGAATCTACAGATTCTCCGCTTGTTTACCTGTTAAACGAACCGAATTCATATATTAAAAATAAAGAAATTAAACTATCTTCCATAACGCTTTATCATGTTTTTCAGGCAGACGGGACTCATGGATACGTAATCAATTATAAAGCAGCAAAAAAGTTGAGCAGT
Organism: Candidatus Endomicrobiellum dinenymphae; assembly: GCA_020328135.1. Taxonomy (GTDB): domain Bacteria; phylum Elusimicrobiota; class Endomicrobiia; order Endomicrobiales; family Endomicrobiaceae; genus Endomicrobiellum; species Endomicrobiellum dinenymphae. The sequence continues at coordinate 8,094 of JAIXNA010000032.1, read as the reverse complement.
TATTTACTGTCCATACGCCTTGTAGCTGATACATGGAAGTATTTTCACAATATGGGACAAACATAAAAGTATACTCAGTAGTCCCTTCAGTCGCTTTTGTTAATAATACTGACTATCCCTCAACGATGATAGCAGAAGATTGGAATAAGCAACGGGAGGAAATAGCAAACAAGTATCGTAACAAAATATTCTACCCTGACTTAAAAACCTATTTTAAAAGACATTTTGGAAGGTTTTTATAATACCATTTATTGAGATTGAAGATTATAAGAAACTATATCGGTTGCAATTATGCCAAGTAAGCTAGAAAAGCAAGGCAACAAATGGACTTTCAGGCATTATGACGATGGCAAACAAAAAAGAAAAACCATAGAGGCTTTTTCCTTTAAGGAAGCTCAAAAATTACAGCTTGACTTTTTAAGCTCGCATAACTATATCAAAAGCTTTATTTAACAAAGCTGTGGAATGGGACTATATAAATGCTAGTCCTTTTAAGAAAGTTAAAATGTTTAAAGCGCACGTGTGTCTTAAGGTATGGAAAGTCGCATTCTTTATATTCGCCTTTTTAAACAATTGAGAAAACTTTAACTGTATCATTGCAAGTCTTGTTCTTATGTTGTTTTCATTGCCTATTACATAATGTTCTTGATTATTTACTTTTGCGTATAAACTCTTCAAGTAGCCTTTGAGATATTGATTTAAAGGCGTAGTTCTAAACTCATTATCTTTTGGCGTAAAATCGTGTTTTGGAATAACTGAAATCGTATTTTTATCAAAATCAACATCTTTCCGCTATAAGTTGTAAACTTCTGATATTCTAAACCCTGTGTAAAGCGCAATAATTGCCATTGTTTTGTATATTTCTTCAGCTGTGGTCAAAACACATATCTTCATGCTTACTTCCTCCTGTTTTTTAACACTATAGCATTCTTTTTGTCACTGAAAACTGAACAATGTCTTTTTGAAGAGAGGCGGCGGCGTAGCCGTCGGGGTACTGTTTGAGTTGCTAGAATTTTTTTAGTAGAATTACAATATCATGAATAAACAATCCTCAAAAATCAGAGCGGAATTTTTAAACTTTTTTAACAATAATGATTGTACTGTTGTTTCATCGGACTCGCTTGTTCCCACGGGCGATAAAACGTTGCTTTTTACTTCAGCCGGTATGGTTCAGTTTAAGCAACATTTTTTAGGTCAGAGTAAAGATTCTTTTACAAGAGCTGCAAGCTGTCAAAAGTGTTTTAGAACGTCGGATATCGAACAGATTGGAATAACTACAAGACACCTAACATTTTTTGAAATGTTAGGTAATTTTTCTTTTGGCGATTATTTTAAAAAAGAAGCAATTACATGGGCATGGGAATTTTTAACAAAAAATATGGCGCTGCCTAAAGATAAACTTTACATAACCGTTTATAAAGACGATACAGAGACCGTAGAAATATGGAAAAAGATAGTTCCTGAAAATAAAATTATAAGAATGGGAGATGAAACAAATTTTTGGAATATGGGCGATACAGGTCCGTGCGGTCCATGTTCGGAAATTCTAATAGATTTAGGATTTGAAATGAGTTGTGGCAAACCTACATGCGGTCAGGATTGCAATTGTGACAGATATCTTGAAATATGGAATCTTGTTTTCACGCAATTTGACAGACAGGCAGATGGTTCTCTAAAAAATCTTCCAAGGAAAAATATAGATACCGGCATGGGGCTGGAAAGAATAGTAGCTGCGGTAAACGGAAAAAAGAATATTTTTGATATCGATTTGTTTGCGCCCATAATGGAAAATGCAGCTGAGATATTAAAGATAAAAAACGAGGGTAGAAATATACCAAAACTTAGAATGATTGCGGACCATTCAAGGGCTGTAACTTTTTTAATTTCAGATGGTATTTTACCGTCAAATGAGAGCAGAGGATATGTTTTAAGAAGAATTTTAAGAAGAGCTTTAAGACAAGGCAAACTCTATGGATACGATAAACCGTTTATAAACGAGCTTGCCTCAACGGTGTTTAACATTATGGAGCCGGCGTATCCTGAGCTTGCTTCAAAACTTAGCAATATAAAATCTATTATCAAAATAGAAGAAGAAAAATTTTTAGAAACGCTTGAGTCAGGTTCTGAAATAGTCTCTGATATTATAAGTTCTTATAAATCTAAGGGCGTAAATGTTATTGCAGGGAAAGATGTTTTTAAACTTTACGATACTTACGGATTTCCTTATGACTTAACAAAAGAAATTGCTTCCGAAAACGGACTGACTGTTGACGAAAACGGTTTTAGATCAGAGCAACAAAATACTCAAGAAAAATCCCGCGCGGCTTGGGGCGGGTCAGGTGAAAAAGACGTTACTTTTTACTCCGTATTGCATAAAAAGGCGAATGATACCGTTTTTAAAGGATATGAAAGTTATGTAAGCGAAGGCAAAGTTTTATCTTTAGTTAAAGACGGTAAAGAAGTTGCCGAATTAAATGCCGGCGATGAAGGCGAAATTATTCTTTCGCAAACGTCTTTTTACGCGCAGTCCGGCGGGCAGAGTTCTGATAAGGGTAGAATAGAAAATAATAATTTTGAAGCTGTTGTTGAAGACGTTTCTAAACCTATAGGAAGTTTGTTTGTTCATAAAGTTAGAGTTGTAAAAGGTTCGTTGAAAACGAACGACACAGTATCAACAATTATAGATATTGAGCGCAGAAAACAGATTGCAAGGCATCATACCGCTACGCATATACTTCATAAGACTCTTCGCGAAGCGTTTGGCGAACATGTAGCGCAAGCGGGATCTTTGGTAACGAATGATTATTTACGTTTTGATTTTACGTATTTTTCCGCGATAAAAAGAGAAGATTTAATTAAAATAGAAAAAAAAGTAAATTCAGTTGTAAGAGCAAACTCTGCAGTGCGTATTGAAACCATGGATATAATTGATGCCCGCAACGCGGGCGCAACGGCGTTATTTGGTGAAAAATATGGTAAGGTAGTGAGAACAGTATCTGTAAAAAGTGAAGATGGCGAAGACAATTATTCAATGGAATTATGCGGCGGGACGCACGTTAATAGAACAGGCGAAATTGGAATGTTTAAAATTGTGTCAGAATCTTCTGTTGCCGCAGGCGTAAGACGCATAAAGGCAGTTGCCGGTATTTCCGCGGAAGATTATATTTTACATGCAGAAGCTGAGGAAAGTAAAATTTCAGAAGAGAAAGATAAAAAAAGCGCTTTGCTAGTTAAACTTTTAGAAAAATTAGATGAAAGAGATGCAAAGTTGCGTGAAAGAGATGATTTGATAAATGAAGTTTCAGAAAAGTTGGACAAAATTCTCAATCCCCTGTTACCTCTGGAGAAAGAGTCTTTCGTAAGCAAAGCGCAGACGCGAATTGAAAAAATTGAAAGTGAAATTAATGCGTATAAAAGCAGTAAGATAGATTATTATGCAAAACAAATTAGAGAAGTTAACGGAGTGAACTTTTTACGTATATTAGTTGATGGCGCGGATATAAAATCTTTAAGAGAAATGTCAGATCAGTTAAAAGCGAAATTAAAATCCGCGTTATTGCTGATAGTTTCAAAAAGTGAAAACAAAGCTTTTTTTATAGTTTCTGCTACGGCAGACTATGCGCAGAAGGGGATTAATGCGGGAAAATTTGCAAAAGCTTTTGCCGTTGCAATTAATGGTTCAGGCGGCGGTAAGCCGGATTTTGCGCAAGGCGGAACCAAAGATTTGTCGAAATTAGAACACGCAATAGAAAATGCTCAGCAGTACATATGGTAGAGATTGTCTTTTGCATTTATTCTTCATTTATGCCCGGGGAGATAAAGTTAAAATTTCGTTTCTGTGATGTGATTTGACGCGTCCATAGCTTAATTGGATAGAGTCCTGGCCTCCGAAGCCGGTGATTCCGGTTCAAGTCCGGATGGGCGCAGTTTTTTTTGATCGCGGTATTTCATAACAGGAATGATGATTAATTTTGAAGATAATATAGAAAAGCTTTGCTCTATGTTGGACAAGTGTATAATATGTCCAAGAAAGTGCGGCGTAAATAGAAACGCAGGACAGAAAGGTCTTTGCAGAACTGCCGATAAGATATTTGTTGCAAGCAGCAATATCCACACAGGCGAAGAACCGCCGATAAGCGCAAAAAACGGTTCAGGCGCAATCTTTTTTTCAAATTGTACTTTACAGTGTGTTTTTTGTCAGAATTATCCAATAAGCCAGCTTGGTAACGGTAGAGAAATAAGTATCGATGATTTAGTTGAGATGATGTTAAATCTCCAAAACAGAGGCGCGCATAATATAAATTTTGTTACGCCTACGCATTACAGCGCGCAAATTGCAAAGTCTGTGTATCTTGCGCGTAAAAAAGGGTTAAAAATACCTATACTGTATAATTGTAGCGGGTACGAAAATGTCGAAACTCTAAAACTTCTCGAAGGAATAGTTGATATATATCTTCCGGACATAAAATATTCTGATAGCAAAACAGCTTTTAAGTATTCCGGAGTTAAAAATTATGTTGAAGCAAATCAATCAGCTTTAAAAGAGATGAGAAGGCAGGTTGGCGATTTAGCGGTTGACTGCAATGGAGTAGCAAAAAAAGGTATTATTATAAGGCATTTGGTTTTGCCGGGAAATGTTGAAAATACTAAAAAAGTTTTAGATTTTATAGCAAAAGAATTGTCGAGAGATACTTTTATAAGTTTGATGGCGCAGTATCACCCCGCCTATAAATCAGATAAATTTCAAGAGTTATCACGTTCGTTGATAGAAGGAGACTATGAAGAAGCATTAAATTATCTTAAATTGCTAAACATGGAGCGCGGATGGGCGCAAAATTTAAACTAAAAAATAAAATAATATTATTACTTATAACAGCTGTATTTTTTATAATTGGCTGCGCTTCAAAAGGAGTAAAAACTGTGAAATATGAGAATGGTCTTACGTCTATTTTAATAAACGATAAAAATAGTCTTGCAGCGTCTGTAGTTGTTTTTGTGAGGGCGGGATCGGTTGATGAAAAGCCGTCGCAAGCCGGGCTTTCGCATTTCGTAGAACATTTAATGTTTAAAGGCAGTAAAAATTATCCCGGCGATTTAATGTCAAGAAATGTCGAAAATATGGGAGGTTATATCAATGCTATGACTTCTAAAGAATTCACACAGTATTATATAAGCATTCAGCAAGACGGCGTGGAAGAAAGCGTAAAAATGCTTGCCGACGCTGTTTGCAATCCTCTTTTTCCTCAGAACGAAATTGATATGGAAAGAAAAGTTATTATTGAAGAAATTCAAAGATGCTTAGATACTCCGATATCTGTTCTTTGGGAAAAATTTTATAAAACGCTTTATACGGAAAGCGCATTAAAAAACAATGTTATAGGTTCAGCGCAAGTTATTGCAAATATTTCGCGCGATGAAATATACGGTTATTATAAAACCCATTATATTCCGGCAAAGATGATTGTTGTTGTGTCCGGTAATTTTGATGAACTAAAAATAAAAAAACTTTTAAACGAAACATTTGGCAAATTTGCCAAACAGTCCGCCCCAATGGAACCAATGCTTACAGAAAAAACACATAAAGGTGAAGATACAGTTGAATATGGCAAAGTAGAAGTTGGGCATATGCTTACGGGTTTTTTGGGACCGGATGTAAATGTAGATGATATTTATGTCGCAGATTTGGCTGCAAGTATTCTAGGCTGCGGTAAAAGCTCAAGATTATACAAAGCTCTCTACGACAATAAGCATCTTGTATATTCCATAGGTTCTTCGTATTCAGCGGAAAAAGGAGCGGGTGTTATATATATATCGTCAATTTTTGATCCCAAAAATCTTGGAGTAATAAAAGGTGAAATAAAAAAGCAAATTGAGGATATAATCAACAATGGTATTTCTGAAGAAGAATTGAGTCGAGCAAAACTTGCAATAAAAACCTATTGGACATTTTCACATGAAACGCCCTACGATATTGCTGAAATTAACGGCTTTTGGCAATTGATGGGTAATTCCAAGTTTATAAATGAATATATCAGTAAAATGGAAAAAATGACGATTGAAGATGTAATAAATTTCTTTAAGAGGTATTATTCATCTGCGACAGTTTCTAATGTGGCATTGCTGCCAAAAAAGTAGTATAAGTAAAGTTAATCATAGGGAGCAAATATATGCTGAGAAAGAAATTGTTGTACTTAGTAATTTTGGTTCAAATAATATTTCTGCAAAGCGCGTTTGGAGGAAAAATGGAAAGTTTTACGCTTAAAAATAATATTAAAGTTTTATTTAACAGAACAGCCGGGGCAAAAGTTGTTGCCGTAAGGATTATGACGCCTGTTTCCGTGATAAACGAAACGTCCGATAAGTCCGGGATATCGCATCTCGCTGCAAAACTTATGACGCATTCTACAAAAAATCGTTCCAGTGAGATTCTTGCGAAAGATACAGAGAATATTGGCGCGTATTTGTCTGCTTACATTGATTACGATGTGGCTGAAATTGGCATGGTTTTTCTTCCTGAGTATTTTGATAAAGCAGCGGAAATTCTTGCAGACGTAATTATAAATCCTGCATTTGACGAAAAAGAATTGTCTTTTGAAAAGCAAACTATTACGGCCGCTCTTGATTCTCGCAAAGATAGTATAGACAGTACTGCTTCCGACGAGTTTGCAAAAGTATTTTATAGAAATGTTCCATACTCTACGCCCGTTTTGGGATCTAAAGAAACTATTTCAAAACTTAATAGAGAAGATTTAATAAAATGGCATCGGTATTCTTACAATGCTTCAAATATTTTGATTTCTATAGCGGGTAATGTTGATGAGAAAATAGTAAGACAATCTTTGGAAAAATATTTTTCAAATGTTCCTACCGGCGTAAAATTTGAAATGCCTGCTTTTAATATAAAACATACGGAATCTATAAAAAAAGAAATCAAAGGTAAATTTAATCAAGCGTACATATATGTGGGTTTTCCTGCGTCTAATCTTTACGACAAAGATTTTGCCGCTATCAATATCGCAAGCATTGTCTTAGGCGGGAGAACGACGAGCATGTTGTTTGTAGAGCTTAGAGAAAAATTAGGTCTTGCATACGAAGTAGGCGCTGTATATCCATCAAGAAGAGAAGAAAGTTATTTTGCAGTTTACATAGGTCTTGATAAAAAGAATATAGATTTAACATTAAAAAAAATAGACAAAATTTTAAAGGATTTTTGTGTTGTAAAAATCTCTGAACAAGAGCTGAAAGATACAAAAACGTATATGAAAGGTCTTTACATTATGGGCAGACAGACAGTGTGGAATCAGTCTTATTATTATGGTTTTCACGAAGTTACGGGCAAGGGCTATCAATATGACGCTGAGTTTATTAAAGATATAGAGAAAGTTACAACGCAGGATATAATTAACATCGCAAATAAAGTGTTCTCTCAAAACTCTGTTACTGTAATTATTAATCCCAATGAAAAGTAAATATTTTTTAAAGAACAACAAGACAAATGTATTAATGGACTAATAACAGTTGAATAAATTTATTAAGAAAATTAACGAATTATCGCAAGGCGATGAGGTTTACGCGGTAGGCGGATTCTCAAGGGATCTGTTTTTAAAGCGTAAATATAACGATGTTGATTTGGCTGTAAATAAAAATGCTTTAAAGTATTCTAAAAAAGTTGCGGCGGCATTTAAATCAAAACTTATTGCTTTGGACGAGGCAAACGAAACTTACAGAATAATACTCAAAGATAGCGTTGTCGCAAATATAGATATATCTTTAATTAACGGCAAAACAATAAGAGAAGATTTGCAAAACAGAGATTTTACGATTAATGCCGTAGCTTTCAATTTAAAGAATTTTGAAAATTTTAGAAAGCATGTTATTTTGCCTAACAAAAATACTTTAAAAGATTTAAAATCAAAAACATTAAATGTTATTTCCACAAAATCGTTTAAATCCGATCCTTTAAGAATGCTTAGGGCGTTTCGTTTTGCGGCAGAATTTAATTTTAAATTCTGCCGCAAAACGAAATGCCGTAGCTTTCAATTTAAAGAATTTTGAAAATTTTAGAAAGCATGTTATTTTGCCTAACAAAAATAC
>JAIXNA010000140.1 GCA_020328135.1 Candidatus Endomicrobiellum dinenymphae | reverse complement strand
TTTTGAATGAAATCGCCTAAAATGGGATAGTCAACTAGCTCTATGGATCTAAGCGAGTTTGAATCTTAGTTTGTAGTTGTTGGCCGCATTAGAGAGCGAGATTATGAGCGGAATATTTTTTAGGATTCATAGTCGCTTAGATCCATAGAGCTAGTTGACTATCCCATTTTAGGCGTTTTGAAGGAAATCGCCTATAATGGGATAGTCAACTAGCTCTATGGATCTAAGCGACTATGAATCCTAAAAAATATTCCGCTCATAATCTCGCTCTCTGAGGTGACGCGGCAACTAGTCTCAAGGCCAAAATTAAACTCGCTTATTATAACTTTCCTTTTTATTCCGTGTTGCGGATTTTCTTGATAACTTGATTAATTTTCGCGTTAAAATAAGGGTCCGAACCCATTTTTTCTTTGATTTTATTACAAGCGTGCATAACAGTTGAATGATCTCTACCGCCAAAAGCGTCTCCTATGGCGTTTGTGGAAAACTCATCGGTAAGCGTTCTGGCTAAATACATTGCAATCTGCCTTGGGAATGCAATAGCGTCGGTTCTTCTTTTGGATTTCATATCTTTAAAGTCAATATTAAAATCGTCGGCTATGGTTCTTTGTATAGATTCTATAGTTATGCGTGCAGATTCTTCCGTTTTAATGATGTCTTTAAGTATTTTCTGTACCGAGTCTACGGTTAATGGTGTGCCTGTAAATAAAGAAAAAGCGGTGATTCTTAAAAGAGATCCCTCAAGTTGTCTTATGTTTGACTTAATATGAGTTGCTATGTGCAGAATTACATCATCAGGCACATATATTTTTTCTTCCTCGGCTTTTTTACGCAAAATAGCGATTCTTGTTTCTATGTCAGGCGATTGAATATCTGCAATAATGCCCCATTCAAATCTTGAAATAAGTCTTTCCTCAACATCTTCAAGTTCTTTTGGCGGTCTGTCGGAAGAAATAACAAGTTGTTTTTTTGCATTAAAGAGATTATTAAACATGTGAAAAAATTCTTCTTGAGAACTTTCTTTGCCAACTAAAAATTGTATATCATCAATCAACAAACAATCAACGCCTCTATATTTGCTTTTAAAAAATGGCACTTTATCAAAGCGAATAGATTCTATAAATTCAGTAACAAATTTTTCGCAGGTAACGTATAAAACTTTTAAATTCGGATAGGCTTGCTTTATATAGTTGCCTATAGCATGCATCAGGTGTGTTTTTCCAAGACCAACGCCGCTGTATATAAATAAAGGGTTAAATTGCTTTCCGGGACTTCTCGCCACGGCTTCAGTACAACCGTGAGCGAACCTGTTGGAGGCGCCTATGACAAACCCCGAAAATATATACTTAGGATTTACTTGATCTTTCTGAATCGTTTGTAAAGGTATGTCTATATGCTCAGGGATGCCTTCAACTTTTTTTATTATTTGCGATAAATCTTGCTGGGGTTTAAAATCTAAAACGACCGGTGTCCCACAGGCGTCAGATAATGTGCGTTCGATATTCTTTTGCTGATTGTTTGTTATCCACTGCGAAAAATAAATATTGGGAATGCCCAGAGTAAAAACATTGTTTTCAAAAGTCAGGGGTTTTATAGGAGAAATCCACAAATCAAAAGTTTCAGGAGTAACGGATATTTTAAGGCTATCCACAACTTTTTGCCACAAAGCAGAAATAGAAGCGATCATATTATCCTCAAGTTATCCACAGCTGTGGATAATGTAATTGACAATCATAAAAAATGAACAAAACTACCTTCTAACACGACAAATTGTATGTTTTTTTAATTCCTTTGTCAAACTTAAAAAATCCGAAATCGAGAGTTTATCGGGTCTTAAAAACGGGTCTAACTGCAAGTTATCCGTAATCAAGGTAGCATTACTTTTCTCCAAATCTTTAAAGGAACCGACGCAGTTTAAAATAGTTTTTCTGCGCATACTAAAAGCATGTTTTACAAAATCAAAAAACATAGGGACAGGCGCGTCAGGCAGCCTGTTTGTAAGTTTTATAACAGAAGAAACAATTTTTGGAGAGGGATTAAAACATTTTGGCGAAACGTCAAACAAAACAGCACAATCGGCATAATATGATGTAAATATCGAAATATAACCATAATCTTTACTGCCTGGTTTTGACGCGAGTCGTTCGACAACTTCCTTTTGCAGCATAAAAACAGCTGTACTCCAAGTTTTTAAAGGCAGTATTTTTTGAATTATCGCTGTGCCCATGTTATATGGCAGATTAGCAATTATCTTAAAAATTGTTTTTTCCTTTTTTGAGGCATTATTCTCAAGCGGTTCTATCAGGGTCTTCATGTTGCATTTAAGAAAATCTTCATTTATGAGAGCGATATTTTCTGCATTGTGAAAAGTAAAATAATGATTTAACCGTAAAAATAGATTGGCATCTATTTCAATAGCTGTGAGACGATGCACTCGCGGCTGTATAATTTTTGTTAAAATGCCCTTCCCGGGGCCAATTTCTAAAACAGTATCACGTTTCTCTAAATTAGAAGCTTTAATAATATTATTGGCGATATTATTGTCAATTAAAAAATTTTGTCCGTGTTTTTGACGCATCCGTGTATTATGACATATTATTATAAATTTCCAAAGCTAAATATTTAGTCGTCACTTTGATTTAAAATGTTTGTCGTGCGGGATAACAATTTACACTTATTTTGTGTGCAGTTTTGCGCTATATTACTAAATCAGATACACCGCGATATGATTATTGTCTTTTTTATGTTTTCGAGTTGAGAAGTTTGCAATTCTTCCCAATTAATGGATATTTCATATTTTTTATACCGTTTAATAGATTAGCAAGATATTGAGACAGGCTTGTCTGCCTACACTTGTATCAACAGACACACATGATATTTCTGCATATTTGATTCTTCTATCCTCAATCTATTGATTTCGCAAGCCTGTTTCAATGGTGGTTCAGATATTAAAAGACGGAACGAGTAAAAAAACTGCCAGAAGAGTTTCCAGGGATAAAAGAATATTTGCGGGGCGATAGTTTTTGAACTGATGAGTATTTTGTTGAAACAGTTGGGAGATGGCTGATGAAGAAACGATAAGAAGATATATTCGCGAATAACGAGCTAAATTATGCCGTATCGTTGGCA
>JAIXNA010000139.1 GCA_020328135.1 Candidatus Endomicrobiellum dinenymphae | reverse complement strand
TTCTTGATTTTGCGACAGCATCAAAAATTTCGGGTTCGCGTTTTGCGGTTTTAAAAAATGAAGGTTGCGCTTTAGAGAGGGCAATTATCTCTTTTTTCTTAGATACGCATAAATCAAGAGGATATAAGGAAATAATGACCCCTTATCTTGTGAATGGCGCTTCTATGATGGGGACAGGTCAGTTGCCGAAGTTTGGAGAAGATGCCTTCAAATGCGCTAGCGATGATTTGTATTTAATACCTACGGCGGAAGTGCCTGTAACAAATATTTACAGAGACGATGTCTTAGACGAATCTTTGCTCCCACAAAAACTTGTTTCCTATTCCGCATGTTTTAGGAGAGAGTCCGGAACGTATGGTAAAGATACTAAAGGACTTATAAGAAACCATCAGTTTAATAAAGTTGAGCTTGTAAAATTTGTTAAACCCGAAACTTCAAGCGAAGAATTAGAATCTCTTGTTCTTGATGCAGGTAATGTTTTAGAATTGCTCAAGCTCCCATATAGAGTTGTTCTTCTGTCAACAGGCGACATGAGTTTTTCATCGGCGAAAACTTATGATTTGGAAGTATGGCTTGCCGGAGATTCGATGTATAGGGAAATTTCTTCATGTTCAAATTTTAGAAATTTCCAAGCAAAAAGAATGAATATAAAAATGAAATATTTTCAAAATAAGAGGAAAGATCTTTTACACACACTAAATGGTTCAGGCGTTGCTGTCGGCAGAACTTTTGCGGCAATACTTGAAAACTATCAGCAAGAAGACGGCTCTGTAGTAATTCCTGAGGCGCTGAGAAAATATACGGGTTTTGACATAATAAAATCTAAAAAAGCGTAAGCGCTATATAGGCGAGACAACAAATAAAAAAGCCGATTCTTAAAAAGAGTCGGCTTTTTTATTTCACAAAATTTTATTTTTTCTTCTTTTTAGCGGCAGTTTTGTTTGTCGCCTTTTTTACAACCTTCTTTTTCTTAGATGTTGCTTTTTTTCCTGCGCACCCACAAGCCATGTGTGGCTCCTTTTGGGAAGAATCTCCCTTTTTATATTTCCGCGCCGCAAAGCGCGGAAAGTTTTTCGCTCTAGTCGCCGTTATTATATAAAAAAAGAAAGAAAAAGCAAATTATTATTTTAAATCATTTGGAACTTCACGAGGAGGAAGTTTGATACCTCTCATTTCAAAAATGCCGGCAACGATTGAGCCAATAAAATAAATAGACCACAGATAAGTGTAATAAGAGCCGCAAAGTACGGCGATGCCTGCCGCTATAAACGATGCTGCAAAAATAATTAAACTTGCCTCAAGATATTTCCATTTTGTAGGTATTAAATTATAGATATTTACAAGCTGATAATTATGTCGTCTATGTCTTACATATGCCGCAGCGAGAAGTAAAAAACCTACAGGCGAAACAAGCTGGCAAATTAAATGTATTAATATAAGTTGTATCGATGGATGCGCGGATCGAAACCACACAGGGTCGTACATATTAATATCGCCCCACGTTGACACAACTTTAGATCCCGTTACGGCAATACTGTTTAGCAAAGTAAAAATTATTCCCATTAAAGAGCCAATTGTATAAGCGGCAAATTTTGTAGAGCGCGACGCGGCGCTAGAGGTAGGCACCCAGTGGAAAATAGCAACAAGAATAGAGGGAGCAATTACAGCCATTAAAAAAATTTGCCTTATACAATTTATTATCAATGGCCATGGATGAGATCCTAAAACATTCTGAAAGGGTCGCGTAATAAAATAAATACCGAACATTATGAACGCAAATTCAATTTTTTTAAAACCGATTTCGCCAAACATCATAGAACGAAACTTGCTTGTACGCTTTACTTCAATCGCCATAAAAAAATACAGCATACCTGCTAGAATTGGCAGGAAAAAAGTTACAATAAAACTAAAATTCATTTTATCTCCGCGCGAACGTAACCGTTTCTGTTGTTAAACGCCTTTAAAGTGTTTCCTAAAAGCATCGTTATTGTCATTGGTCCAACTCCGCCGGGAACAGGTGTTATTGCTATATCCATGTTTTTAACGTTGTCAAAATCAACGTCGCCACTCAGTCCGTTGGTCGTTCTATTTATTCCGATGTCAATAACCGTTGCTCCGTCTTTTATAAATTCTTTACCCACAAATTTTGGTTTGCCTATAGCTACAATAACAATGTCTGCGGACTTACACATCTTTTTTAAATTTTTTGTCTTTGAATGAGCCATTATAACCGTTGCGTTGTTTGCAAGTAAGAGCATCGAAAGAGGTTTGCCCACCAAATTTGATCTGCCTATAACAATTGCTGTTTTTCCTTCAATTATTACATTTGATTCATGTAATAAATGTATAACGCCAAGAGGCGTGCAAGAAACTAAAATATTTTTTTTGATTATTTCGTCCCAGTTTTTTGATAAATTAAGAAGTCCTGCATTAAAAGGATTAAGACCGTCAACATCCTTTAAAGGACTTATTGCATTAATGCATTCTTGAGCATCTTCATCATTTGGAAGAGGTAGTTGCAATAAAATACCGTCAATTTCGGGGTTTGCGTTCAATTCGTTTATTAAAGCGATAATCTCTTTTCGAGAGGGATTGTTATTAAGATTATGGTGGTAGGATATTATTCCAGCATCTTCGCATGCTTTAATTTTTGATCTAATATAAACTTGACTTGCATGATCTTTGCCCACTAAAATCGTTGCAAGACCCGGGACATTTCCCGTTTGTTGTTTAAGCAGAGCAACTCTTTCTTTAATTTCAACTCTTTTATCATTTGATATTTTTTTACCGTCAATTATTTTCATTTATTACCTCAATTATAGACGCGACATTCCAGCGCGCATTATCGCCGCCTCGTCGAAACAGGATTATACCAACTAATACGTTTTATTGCAAGGAACGATAATATTTAGTACAATCCCTGCTTGTGGCTTGTTTGGAGGGGTCGCATAGTTGGTCTAGTGCGCTGGTTTGCTAAACCGGTGTGCGGATGAAAGTCCGTACCGAGAGTTCAAATCTCTCCCCCTCCGTCTATTGCTTTTTAACAGCGTTGATAAATCGTAAAAATAAAATGTCTTTCTGTAAATGTTCTATAAACGGATTAAAATGTCGCATTGATAAAAGAGTTGAATCAAAATAGTTAGGCGTTAAATGTCCGTAGTATTGTTCTGTAGTTAATACT
>JAIXNA010000138.1 GCA_020328135.1 Candidatus Endomicrobiellum dinenymphae | reverse complement strand
ATGGAGACGAATTAGATAAACATTCAATAGGCATTGGTATTAATTTTAAGATAAAACCCACAAAACGCGCAAAGGTTACTCTTGGATATACGCTTATTGCAGGGAAAAATTGTATTAATAATCAAATCAATACAAATTTTTCTTTGAAATTTTAATTACTCTGTAAAATCATTATAAAAATGCTGCCAAAAAGAGAAAGAAAAAGCGCAACTTAAAGCGTAATACCCCCGACAGGCTGCGCCAAGCCGCTCCTCTTGTAAGAAGGGGAATTTACTACACTACAACGCTCTTATTCTTTTTCACCTTTTCTTGCCGTGTCGTCCCTTTCTCTGAAAGAGGCGGCGGGCGCAGCCTGTCGGGGCAACAGACAACAGCGAGGAGAGAGAAAACATTTGCGACAGTAACCGATAAATATATTTTTCTCATGCATTTGCGACTTGCGAACCTAAGTTAACTGCGATCGAAAAATCTGTATCTCACAGCCTCTGTTATATGATGTGATTTAATTGTAGAGCTGCCATCCAAATCCGCAATTGTTCTAGATATTTTCAAAATTTTATCATAAGATCTCGCTGAAAAATTCAATTTTTCAATTGCAGTCTTTAGTATTTCATAAGCTTTATCGCTTAAAACACAATATTTTTTTACTTCCTTTGCCTGCATTTGCGCATTTGCGTATATATCGCTTCCGGTAAATCTTATATTTTGAATTTCTCTTGCTTTTATAACTCTTTCTCTTATAGCCGCTGAACTTTCTGAATTATTGTCCAACTCTGATAATTCCAAAAACTTTAAAGCAGGCACCTCAATATGAATATCTATTCTGTCCATTAAAGGTCCTGAAATTTTATTTTGATATTTTCTTATCTGAAGAGGAGCGCAAACACACTCTTTTTCTCTATGCCCTAAATTGCCGCACGGACAAGGATTCATGGCTGCAACAAGCATAAACGAAGCTGGAAAAACAAAACTGTTCTTTGCTCTTGAAACAGTTATTTTTTTATCTTCCAACGGCTGCCTTAAAACTTCAAGAGCATCCCTTCTAAATTCCGCAAATTCATCTAAAAACAAAATGCCATTATGAGCAAGACTGACTTCGCCCGGCTTAGGATAAGCCCCGCCGCCTGCCAAAGCCACGGAGGAAGTAGTATGATGAGGACTTCTAAAAGTACGCCGTCCCATTAAACCTCCGCTAAAAACATGCCCGGCTGCAGACCATATTTTTGTCGTTTCGATAGCCTCGTCAAAAGTCATCAGCGGCAGTATTCCGGGAATACGCTTTGCTATCATAGTTTTTCCGGATCCCGGAGGACCAGACATTATTATATTGTGACTTCCCGCCGCCGCAATTTCAGAAGCTCTTTTTGCATTTTTCTGACCTTTAACATCGGCAAAATCATACTCCGCTTCGACAAGCACGCTTAATTCTTTTTCATCATACAGATAAGGCTCGCACTCAGCTTCGCCATTAATAAATTTGACAATTTCAATAAGAGTTTTGAAAGGAAAAACGTTTGCCTTTCCCGTAACAGCAGCTTCCTGTCTATTTGGAAAGGGCACTATAAAATCTTTTATTTTATTTTTCTGCAAACTTAACGAGATGGGTAAAACGCCTTTAACTTTTCTGATTTTTCCGTCTAAAGACAACTCTCCCACAGCGCAAAATCTTTGCAAATTTTCTTTTTTGATTTTTCCGATTGCTGCAAGAATGCCTAAAGCTATAGATAAATCAAAAATTCCGCCTTCTTTTTTTATATCGGCAGGAGCTAGATTTACCGTAATTTTTTTTGATGGAAAATCAAATCCTGAATTTTTTAGCGCTGCTGCCACTCTATCACGAGACTCTTTTACCGCCACATCTGGAAGACCAACGATAGAAAAAACAGGCATGCCTGACGAGATGTATGTTTCAACCTCTACTAAATGCGCCTCTATACCGTTAATTGCTGCAGAATAAATCAAAGAAAACACGCAATCTCCATGTCAAACCATTGTGAGGAAAACTTCGACAAACACATGAAAGATATCTTTTCAAAAACTCTACTTTAAGGAGACAATATCTCGTCAGGTTAACGACTGTCATTTCTTTTTTAAAAGGTGGAATTACTGCGTCCAATTAGGCAACAACTACTTTTTTTACCGCTCATCATTTTATACAATAAACGCGTTGGATGCAACAGATTGCCTTAAAAAAGGGGGAAGGGAGAATGAAAAAAGTATTAACGGTTTTGATTTTAGTTTCAACAGTGGCATCTTTTGTATGCGCGGCAAAACCAAAACATGACAGAGAATTTATCTTAAAACTTGGTTTTCAGCCTCACAGTTTATATGAGGATCATAATACAAATCTCGGTATTTCAGGAGGATTTGAGTGCTTTCAATATCTCAACAATGTTTTTGCATTAGGAGGAGGAGCAACTTACGACCTGCCTAGGAAGTTTAAAGACAAAGATATGTCTGGCAAAACTTCTTTTTTACCTCTTTTTGTGGCGGCAAAAATATGCACGCCGCGTTTTGGACTCGACAATAATTATGCATTCTTATCGCCAAAAGTTGGAGTCAGTGTTCCTATGTTTGAGGATATGGGAAAAATCTCCTCCACAAATGCAGGACTGTACTACGGCATAGGACTTGGCGTAAGTATGAATGTTTTGGTAATTGAAGCTGTTTATGCCGCAAACAATTTGACTTATAAAGATAAAGATGCAAAGACAACTGATGCAAAATGTTCAACAATAACGCTTTATGCAGGATTTAAATTTGAATAAAACACTCAAAAAGTATTTTACGACAATTTCTTTTGTCTGGATGAAGTGAAGAGTCCATTCCTTTGGATGCTTCAGTCGCTTTGCTCCCTCAACATGACAACAAAAACATTCATCTTTGAACGGCATTTTTTTGATTTGATTATTACCAAGAAGCGTTTTGATGCTTACAAAATACACTCCGGGAGCAATTTGATTTCCGCTTTAATTTCGCAAATTCCATTTTAGCAGTAAATTTAATGGAGATTTTTAGTGTTTATAAAGAACCAAATTCGCAAACAAAAAAGAGATATTTTTAAAACAATATCGCAGCGAAGAAGTTTTAACAATATCTCAACAATGTTTTTGCATTAGGAGGAGGAGCAACTTACGACCTGCCTAGGAAGTTTAAAGACAAAGATATGTCTGGCAAAACTTC
>JAIXNA010000137.1 GCA_020328135.1 Candidatus Endomicrobiellum dinenymphae | reverse complement strand
TGAAACATAAAGAAAGTAATTGTGAAGTCTTTGTTGTGTGTGTTTTAAGAAATGTTTCTTGTGACGGCTTGAGACTTGTAATAGTGAGAATTCAATAGTTATCCAAACTACTAGTGAGAAAAGAACATACAACTTCTTCTGTTTGGCTCTAGTTTGTTTCTGTTTGACTACTGTTTGTTTCTGTTTGATTCTGTTTGTTTTTGTTTGTTTCTGTTTGTTTTTGTTTGTCTCTGCTTAACTGCTACTTGACTACTACTCGTTTCTGTTTGACTACTGTTTGTGAGGGAATGTTACTTCTTTTCTGTGGGGTTTGTCAAGTCGATGTAAAACATCGCAACATGTTATGTGTTTGTCAAATTTAAGATATAAAACATTTGCTAAATCCTTATGACTCTACGACTCTTAGCCTTTTCCTTGATTGCTACTTAACAATTTCTTCTGTTTGGGTACTGCTTGATTATGCTTGCTTCTGTTTGGCTACTGCTTGACTCTGTTTGACTACTTTTTATGTTTGTTTCTGTTTGATTCTGTTTGTTTTTGTTTGATTCTGCTTAACTGCCACTTGACTACTACTCGTTTCTGTTTGACTACTGTTTGTGAGGGAATGCTACTTCTTTTCTGTGGGGTTTGTCAAGTCCCTGTAGCATCTTGTAACACAATAGGCTTTTGTCAAATAAAGACAAACGGATTAAAACAACAACAAGTTTTTAGTAAAATGGCAATTTGTGTATATAATATCATCTTTTTATGGTTTTGCCGTATCTTTACTATAAACTTAATTCTAAACGAAAAAAGTGGCAGTATGTGTTTGAGATTTTTCAGTAATTATAGAGTTAGTTGACTATAACTCAGCAAAAGACGATATTTGTATGTTATTTTCTTTAATTTGTCGTTTTAGCTCAGGATTGCAGCATTTTGCAAGATCAAAAGCGCGCCACCTCTCCGTRAAACCGGGATGCATCATGACCTCGCCTACTTCGTAATCTGATTGCAAATCAAATTTATCTCTTAGAAAATAAGGATATTTTAAATTAAACTCTTTCAAAATTGGAATTAAAACATTTTTCTCAAGATTGCGATATAAAAACTTACTGCAATCATAATATCCGTTATGAAAACGTATCGGCGCATTCAACTCTTTCGCCTTTTTAGCAACAAAAGGAAGAACCTCAGGATGCATATGCGCATGATGATGGCTATCTAAATGACTCAAAATAAAACCCGCTTTTAAAAACTTCTCTAGCTGCATATTTATTGCATCTTGTATCTTTATTTTCATGGCAAGCGTAATTTTTTCAAGTCTTTTGTAAAACCTGTTTGGCTCTCTCATAAGGAAGATACAATCCAAATCAATGTGCAACCCTGTTTTCAAATTTGGATTTTCTTTTATCAATTTAGCGGCATAATTAAAAGACTCTTTTTCAGTCATAACTGTCGTACTTGAAAGAACGCCGTATCTGTGAGCAAATACTATGGCTTCCGTATTATCTTTATTTCTGCCAAAATCGTCAGCATTAACAATAAGTTTTTTAATCATTTTTTGACCGTGCTTTATGTTTTTATGTTAAACATGGATATCGCTTAGAATACATTTTTTCAAGTTTTCTGATAGTTTTATTTTGCATAAAATATTTATGCGGTTGATGAAGCATAAAACCGTGTCTCTTGTATTTATCTTTAAAGAGAAGGTATTTTATCATTTCTGCCTGCATTTTTAACACAATGGGCGTCATTTTGTTTATTATTTCTTTATTAAAGTCTGACAACGGTATAAAATTTGTAGAAAACTCCACAGAAGACAAACCACAATTCTGGCCGTCAAGCCCTATGTGCTGCGCATAGCAATTCCTTGGAACCATAAGGCGCGCATGGGATTTAATTAAAAACGCCGACAATTTAAAATCCATTGATCTGGGTCTTTCTTTTTGGTTTGTAATAAATTGCTGAAGAAGGCTTCTTGATACGCATATTCCTGCAAAGCCAATATTTTCTTTATATACGAATTCACCATCGAAATATATATCTCTATGAAGCTCTGAATTATATAGTCCTAAAAAACCGTCAGTTCGTTTAAAATTGTTGAAAATATAGTCTATTGTATCCGGTCTCAACAATAAATCCGCATCGCAAATAAACAAAACATCATTATTTGTGTTTAAAAAATCAAGCATAATTTGATAAGTATTTCTGTCTGCTCTTAAATTTTTTTCTCTGTTTATAATCTCTGCATTAGGTTTATTAAATAGTTTTTCTAAATAATTATTATCAAATTCAGAACTGCAATCATTAAAAACTTTTACCGCGGCTTTATTTATATTTGAACACTCATACAAAGACTTTGCGGTAATTTCGAGATATTCCCTTCTGTTGTAAACAGGTATCGCAATCATCAGTTTCATCTAAACTGTCCTCGTAAAATATTTTGCAAAGCATTTAAAATATCAATATTGTCTATATTTTTTATATCGTTTTCCACACTTTTATTTTTTGTATCAACAGACATTTGAATCGCATTCAAGTTGTTACTGCCCCAAATTATATTAATTTTTTCGTAAGCATTTGAATAGTCTAAGTATAGGGCAACAGTTTTCCTGTTAAAAGCAGTCGCAATATGTACCATTGACGTATCAGGAGAAATTACCGCATCCGAATGTTTTACTAAAGCTGCGCTCTCCAATATTGATTCAGATGAAGCGATGCAAATCTTGTCAGTTCGCAAAGACTCTATTTTTTTTCCATCTTTTTCCTGACACAGTACAAACACACAGCAATCAATTTTTCTTTCTAAGAGATTCGTTAGCTCTTTAAGTTTATAAAAATCGATTTTTATAAACTCCTATGTTTACTCGCTGCAAAAGGATTTAACATTATTTTATACTTAGCGTTATATTTGCTTATTAAATCAAACGCGGCTTTCTCCTCTTTCTCGCTAAGAATAACATCATATTTTAAATCCGGGTTTTCTATTTTTAAAATTTTTAACAAATATTCGTATCTTTTTGAAATGTGTTCGTTGAAGAAATTCCTGTTAATGCTTAGAATTATATCTCCCAAATTTCTTATAGGTTTTTGTAAAAATTCATACGATATCTATGATTTATCCATTGACAGGAATTTCTTCAACGAACACATTTCAAAAAGATACGAATATTTGTTAAAAATTTTAAAAATAGAAAACCCGGATTTTTAAAAATAGAAAACCCGGATT
>JAIXNA010000031.1 GCA_020328135.1 Candidatus Endomicrobiellum dinenymphae | reverse complement strand
TTGTTCCTGTAAGTTTTGCAGGAACAAATTTAAAAGACATACAACAAGAGCGTAACATTTCTCCTTTAAACCATTCAAACGTCTTAGGAGAAACGAGCGTAAAATCAAATCTAAAAGACTCTAGTCCCAAGATACTAGAAAACAAATCGCTTAAGGCGTATGATTTTAATAATGCATACGGGCTTAGCGCTAACGTCCCAGCTTCTAACCAAAGCAGATTTACTCTTAACCCTCATGCTCTATCTTTTACGGGACACATCAAGGGACAACAAGAGGAAGAATCTGGAAATACAAATTTCTGTACGGAAAAAGAAGACTTGGATAGGGCTGTTGAAAATGCCAAAGTAGGTTATAGCGTAGCCAAGGAAGACGAGGAACTAAAGCAAAAATATTTCTACAAGACCATGGAGGAAGACAGTGGTTTCCTAAAGCGGCTAGAAGAGGCTAAGGAAAATCTCTCCGAAAAACAAAGACTCCATGACTACCACTTAAACGGAGACACGCTTTTTAAAAGAAATGAAGTCGAGGCAGAGGAAAGAGTCAAAAACGCCGAGAAATCCTTCATAGATTCCAAGACAACCATCTATCGCCAAAACGAACGCAACAAAGCCTTTAAATCCCTGAAAGATGCAATTGAAAAATTTGGCGTCGCATGGAAACCCTTCGACGAT
This sequence comes from Candidatus Endomicrobiellum dinenymphae, assembly GCA_020328135.1. Taxonomy (GTDB): domain Bacteria; phylum Elusimicrobiota; class Endomicrobiia; order Endomicrobiales; family Endomicrobiaceae; genus Endomicrobiellum; species Endomicrobiellum dinenymphae. The sequence goes on along the minus strand of JAIXNA010000031.1, from coordinate 7,905 downwards.
TCCCTAAACGAAACCCAACGCAGACTCTGGGAATCCCTGAACGAGACAAAGAAAAAGTATGATGACGACTGGAAATCTTTCATGGATTCCCTAAACTATAATAAGTACTTTGGATCATACTACGACTGGACAAAGAAAAAGTATTTCGAGAATTTGAACGGGATAGATAGTAGAACTGAGAACGGCAAGAAACTCTTCAAGGATTCCATAAACAAATGCCGAAGCGAACTCCGGTTTGAAGTCGGCACCCAATGTATGTCATGTGAATGGGACAAATGGGACGTATACAAAAGCGATTGTATCCCCATGAAATCATTCTTAGATTCCCTAAACGAAGAAACCCAACGCAGACTTTGGGAATCCCTGAACGAGACAAAGAGAAAGTCTGATGGCAACTGGGAATTCTTCATGAATTCCCTAAACGAAACCCAACGCAGACTTTGGGAATCCATGTACGAGGCAAGAGAAAATCTTAATAGCGCCAGGGAGTCCCTCGAAGAAGTCCTAAACGAAGAAGAACTCAAACTTCTAAACAATTTGTACGATGTATGGAGCAAAAAGATAGATGCCACAAAAGCTTTACACGATGACCGCTATCTGTATAAAAAAGAGCTTGACGAAGCGCAGAAAGAGTTTGATGATGTCATAAAAAATATGCCCCCAAAGCAAAAAGCAACCTATAATGCGTTGTTATTATCGCAAGGATTCTTAGATGAGAAAAGGGAAATGTTAGGGAAAACCCTAAAAAAGAGGGATGAGTACAACCGGCAAAATGTCATAAGATTGCAGAATTGTGGTAGAACAAATAATGCTGTGGGCGGCAATGCGGCTGGCGATTTTGGCGACGAGTCTAGATTGTTTCGCTGAGATTTCAGCGGACAATTAACACGCGCTACTTACAATAAACATTTTTTCTATTTATATTTCACTTCTACCAAATCGTTTTTGATAAAGTTTTTAAAACTATCTGAAATTCCACTTAAGTCTATTATGTCAACAATATATGGAAGATCGCTTTCTTGAAAATCGCTTTTTATGTCGGACAGTAATGCGCAAGTTAATATTGCGCCATCGCCATTAAAAGCTAAGTCAATATCAGAAGTTTTCTTTGCCGTTCCTTTTACTCTAGATCCAAAAATATACACGTTGACATCTTTGTTTTGCAAATGTTTTCTTAATATATTCAACACCATATCCAAATATATCTGCTGCAGGTCTATTATTTTATTGCTCATTGTTAACTTCTTCCAACTTAGCAAGCAAATATTTAGCATCTTCGATAAATATTTTTGCAATTTGATACACTGCATCGGCTTTCAGTTCATCGTAAGCATGAGAAGTTATATTCCTGTTTTGTTGATATTCGTACCAATCTTTAGGATCTTCAATAAGATTATATTTAAACGCCATACGAAACAAATCTCTTCTTGTAACAACTTCTATCCCAGGATTAAAATACAATTCAATACATCGCTGTATAATTTTCCATGAAAGCTCATAAGTAAATTCAAAGTTCTGTATTACGCCTGCCTTAAAAAACTTTTCTTCAGGCGTATTCGCCCCTTTTATTAATTTATTAGAAATTTCTATAGCCTGTTCTAGAGACTTAACTGCTTTTTTAAAACTCGACAAATCAAGCTTCATTGCAACGCCTCTACCATTTTATTTTGCTAATACGTTCCACAGCCTCTTTAATTCTTGGCTCGCTTACAGTAAGAGCAAACCTTACATATCCTTCGCCGCTTTTACCCATACCATTGCCCGGAGTACATACTATGGCGGCTTCATCAAGCAGTTTTGAAACGACTTGAGAAGACGTATAGCCTTTTGGAATTTTTGCCCAAACATAAAATGAGGCTTTTGGTAAATTTGCGTCCCACCCAAGCTTTGTTAACCCTTCAACTAAAACATCTCTACGCCCTAGATATATTTTTCTGGCATCTTCAACACATTTTTGTGAAGATGTAAGCGCCGTAATCGCCGCTTCTTGAACAGCCTGAAAAACGCCGGAATCATAATTGTCTTTAACTTTGGCAATACCTGCGACAACTTCTTTATTTCCGCACACCCAGCCTATACGCCAGCCCGTCATGTTGTATGTTTTTGAAAGAGAATGAAACTCTACGCCAACTTCTTTTGCGCCAGAAAATTCAAGAAAACTTGATGGTTTTTTGTTATCATCGTAATATATTTCAGAGTATGCGGCATCCGACGCAACTATTATATTATTCTTTTTTGCAAATTCTATAAGTTTAATATAAAATTCTTTAGGAGCAATAGCAGCGGTAGGATTATTAGGATAATTTACAAAAATTATTTTTGCTTTTTTAGCAATATCTTCAGGGATGGCATCCAAATCCGGTAAGAAATTATTTTTTTCAAGCAAAGGCATGAAATATGGAACGCCGTTTGTAAAGATTGTACCGGTATTATATACAGGATAGCCGGGCTCTGGTATTAAAACCACATCTCCGGGATTAATAAAACCTAAATGTATATGTCCTATACCTTCTTTAGAACCTATAAGAGCGCATACTTCGTCGGCATTTAAATCGACATTAAATCTTTTTTTATACCATTCTGTAACAGCTTTTCTAAACGTAAGCAACCCTGCCCCAAATGGATATTTGTGATTTGCAGGTTTTGCCACAGCTTCCTGCATAGCTTTTACTATATGCTCAGGCGTAGGCAAATCTGGATCGCCAACTCCTAAAGATATTATATCCGCGCCGCGATCTACCGCCTCTTTTTTCTTTTTATCTATTTCTATAAAAAGATAAGGCGGCAATTTTTTTAATTTTTCGTTATAACGATTTTCCATTTTAACATCCCCTTTTTATATAGCGCTTTATTTTAGAGATAGCGCATTTAACATATCATAAAGCCCAGGTTTTTGACCGACAACCCACTTTGCCGCCCTGACGGCGCCTGCGGCAAAAGTATCTCTTGAATGAGCTCTGTGAGTTAACTCTATTCTTTCTCCCGGTCCTGCAAAATATACGCTATGATCTCCAATAATATCTCCTGCTCTTACGGAAAGAACTCCTATTTCGCCTTTCTTTCTTGCTTTATTTGAAGAATGCCTTCCGTAAACGCCGACGTTATTAATATTTTCACCAAGAGCAGAAGCGGCAACTTCTGCAAGCTTTGCAGCCGTACCTGATGGAGAATCCTTCTTTTTATTGTGATGCAATTCAACTATTTCAATATCGTAATCAGGAATCTTTTTTGCAACTTCCTCTACAAGTTTGAATAAAATATTAACGCCTACAGACATATTTGGGGAAAAAACAACGGGAATGCTTTTTGCAATTTCTGATATTGTGTTCTTTTGTTCTTGCGTAAACCCGGTAGTTCCAATAACAAAAGGCGCGTTATATTTTTTTGCTGTTTCCAAATTTTTTAATGCGCTTTCAGGATTTGTAAAATCTATTACAACATCCGTTTCCGTTAAAAACTTCTCTAAATCTTTAATAGAAGCAATTATTGGACCGCCTGCGGCAATTGCTTCATTTCCGTCATACTCCAACGCTCCCGCGATTTGAATATCCGGATCTGCCTTTGCTACCGCAATTATAGCCTGCCCCATCCTTCCTGCTGCTCCACAAATTGTTATCCTCATTTCAAAACTCCTGATAGTCGAGATTATATCTTCAAAAGACCGAAATCTTTTAGCGCTTTCTCTAGTTTTACTTTATTTGAATCTTCCATTTCGCGCATCGGAAGTCTTAATCCAACAATCAACCTTTCCAATGCATCAAAATCAATCTTGTTATTTTTAAACGGCGTAATCAACGCCGTATACACTCCAAAAAACATAGACCCCGCGCCATTCATGACGACGCTTTTTAGCGCCATTTAGTCAACTAGCTTTATATCGGCGCGCTAATGGACTGCGACTATCCCTTTAAACGATATAACGGCAGGGCCTTCAAGAACAACATTTTTCACAATATTGTTTGTGTTCCGTAAAGATACGGATAACTTATCCCCGCCTCTTGCAATTATATTAACAGGAGCTTTTGCAAAACCTTTTAAAACAGAAATAATTCCTGAAGCCGTTACTCCTGTGCCGCAAGCTAAAGTTTCATCTTCAACGCCTCTTTCATAGGTACGCACAAGAAGCGTATTATCTTTTGCGACTTCAACAAAATCAACATTTGTTCCGGCAGGCGCAAAAGTTTTATGACGTCTTATTTCTCTGCCGTACTTAAAAACATTAATATTTTCAACATCGTCAACAAATATAACCGCATGAGGAACGCCGGTATTGATAAAATCCACATCAAACTTTTTTTTGTCAACTTTAATTTTTATATTTTGTTTCAAATCTTTAGGATCGTACAAATCAAGCTTTACATTGTCGCAAGGCAAAATTTCAGCATTGATAATTCCAGCATCAGTTTCAAATGTCATCTTTGCATCAACTACGCCTAGACTATAAGCGAATTTAGCGACAGATCTCCCTCCGTTTCCACACATGGAAGCATGCGACCCGTCAGAGTTAAAATATTTCATTTTAAAATCTTTGGCAGCGCTTTTCTCAAGCAAAATTAGACCGTCTGCGCCGATTGAGTATTTTCTATTGCAAAGTTTCTTTGCAATATTTGAATAGTCTTTTTTTGCAACTATATTTTTTCTGTTATCTATTAAAACAAAATCGTTCCCGGCGGCGGTAAGTTTCGAAAACTTTACGTTCATTTTATTTAGCTCTCTTTTGGAAATACCCTTATAACAATCTACGTCAATTCTTTTTCTGTACTGCTTGTAACATTGTCTTCAAGTTCCGTTTTCTTGAGGAGAGGATTTGATTTAGATAACGACAGCTTTGAGTATATATACATGCGCCTAAACTAACCGTACAAATGGAGACATAATCAACATGTAAATTGAAATCAATATTACCGTCTATATTTCATTCAAAAGTAAATCTTCGTACGTTGCTCTTTTTCTTATTAAAACAGCTTTATTGCCGTCAACTAAAACTTCAGGCAACAACGGTCTTGAATTATATTGCGAAGACATTGAAGCTCCATAAGCCCCAGCGCAAGTTATCAAAATATAGTCGCCTTGCTCTATAACGGGAAGCATTCTATCTCTGCCCATAAAATCTCCGCTTTCGCATATGGGTCCCACAACGTCTGTTTTAACTTTTTTAGCGTTTGTTTTTTTAACAGGCGTTATTTCATGATAAGCTTCATATAAAGCAGGTCTTATCAAATCGTTCATACCTGCATCCGTAATAAGAAAACTTTTCCCGCCTGAAACCTTTCTATACAAAACTCTTGCAAGAAGATGCCCGGCATTGCCAATTATTGAACGACCGGGTTCAAAAATAAATTTTTTATTTTTATCAAATACGCCAAATATCTCGGACATAATCTGTTTTGGAGAAGGGGCTTTTTGATCTCTTTTGTATTCAATGCCAAGTCCGCCGCCGCAATTTATGTACTCAAGTTTAATGCCATTTTTCTCTAAAGAATCAATAATCTTTTTTATTTTCTGCGCGGCAAGTTTAAATGGCGCAATATCTAAAATTTGAGAACCAATATGCGAATGTATTCCTACAATGACAATATTTTTCTTTTGTTTTGCAATCAAATATGCCTTTATGGCATCTTCATAAGGTATGCCAAATTTTGTACCTTTTTTACCTGTAACTATGTGAGAGTGCGTATCTGGATCAACATGAGGATTTATTCTAAACGAAATATTTGCTCTAACCTTGAGTTTTCCCGCTATTTTATCTATTGCATCAAGCTCTTCAAAAGATTCAACGTTAAACATCAATATTTTGTTCTTAAGCGCATACTTAATCTCTTCCGCGGTTTTCCCCACGCCTGCATAAACAATCCTTGACGGATTAAAACCCGCCTTTAAACATCTGTATATTTCTCCGCCCGAAGTCGTATCTGCGCCGGCGCCAAGTTTTGCAAGCAGTTTTAAAATTGTTCCATTCGAATTTGTTTTACAAGCAAAACATATAAGACCATCTCTTAATACCAAAGCCCTCTTATAACTTTCAAAGTTTTTTACAAGCTGATTCTTTGAATATATATATATACTCGCGCCATACCTTTTTGCAATATCAGACAATTTAACCCGCTCAATATACAAGTCGTTTCTTCTAAACCGAAGCATCTCCTCTCCTATACTCGTTATACTAACATACTGCAACGCTTTTATTTTACCAAAACCGCGTCTTGAGTGTCAAAATTTTTTCCGTACTTTTGTTGAAAAGAATGTAAGCGTATTTTTTTGGATTGCTTCGACGACTTTTCATCGTGTCTCGCAATTGTTCCTTAAAAACAAGTATAATTAAGCGTACGACGGCTATGATAGCGGACGGATGGCAAACTTTTGGATTGTTTTGCCATCTTTTTCTTTCACTTTTTCATAGCCTTTTTTAAATGATTTAAACGCCGCTCATTTCCTCTTTTAGCAGCGTTATTGAAGCATAAAATGAGGGCTTGTAGCAAGTCGCTTGTGAATTTTTGTGAAACCTTTAAGAATCGTACATTTACCAACAGAATTTCTGAACGTTATCAATCTCTTGCAAGGGTTAACGCATATACTTTTTTTGCGCCGGCTTTTTTTAACGCTAACGAACACGCCGACATTGTAGTTAAAGTTGTAGCTATATCATCTATCAACAATATGGTTTTGTCTTTCACGAACTCATTGTTTTTTACAAAAAATGAATCTTTGATATTTTTCGCCCGTTCAATCTTAGATAATTTAAATTGCGGTTTTGTAATTTTCTTTCTAAATAACGCGCCTTTTAACACAGGAACATTTGATTTAAAAGATACTATTTCCGCCAAAAGCCCCGCCTGATTATACCCTCTTTTTATTCTTCTTAAAATGTTTAGGGGAACGGGTATCATGAAATCTGTTTCATCGTAAAAACTATAGCTTTTCATTGTTTCGTACATAAACAAACCAAAATCTTTCGCAAGAAAAGCCCTATTTGAATATTTAAATTTTAAAATCAATTTTCTTACATCGTCTTTATACAAATAAACGGATCTCAATTTATCAAAATTATGTTCGCGAGGATGTTTCCTGCATATGTAACAAAATTCGCCGCCATTAGGCAAAGGCATACCGCATTTTTGGCATACAAGTCCTTTTATCGCGGGAAAAGCTTTTTTGCATTTATCGCATATTTTTGTTTTCGATAAAGCATGCAAATCCTCCTCGCACGACGAACAGGTATTTGGATAAAACAAATTAACTACTCTTAGTAAAAAAGCTCTTATAGACATTACATCTCCTGTATAAATCATAAGCCATTATAATTTCAGTTATAAATTACAAGACTTGCGACATTTGTAAGTCGCGACAATCTGGCGCTTGGTTGCTTCGTCATTTCATTCCTCGCAAAGACGCTGTTGGCGCAATTTAAAGCGATTTTGACTATGTTTTTTATATCATCTAAATTTTATCAAATATTTAGAATTGTAACGCCGGTTTACTTTCAAAAAATATATCGTAATAATTTAAGTTTTTATTATGCCGATTGGATATATTATCCCGTTAACATGTGAAATGACTTCCCCGTATCCTACCTAAGGACTTAAAATACCTGCCTCTAGTATCTTCCGTATTGACGTTTAATCTGTCGCTGACATCCCCAAGAACTCCCATTAAAATAAAGATTCTAAAACCTTCCGTTTTTATAGGTTCCATGTATTTTAAGTCCTTAGGTAGGATACGGGGAAGTCATTTCACATGTTAACGGGATAATATATCCAATCGGCATAATAAAAACTTAAAATACATGGAACCTATAAAAACGGAAGGTTTTAGAATCTTTATTTTAATGGGAGTTCTTGGGGATGTCAGCGACAGATTAAACGTCAATACGGAAGATACTAGAGGCATACGGAAGATACTAGAGGC
>JAIXNA010000030.1 GCA_020328135.1 Candidatus Endomicrobiellum dinenymphae | reverse complement strand
ACGCGGTAAAGTTAGAAATTATTTATGATATTATTGGCATTGCAAGAGCGCAATTCTTTCGTTTGTTAAAGCAATATCGCCAAAACGAATTAAGTTTATCCTACAAGCGAACAAGTGTCAAACTTTCATATCCCAAACCCTTTATTTCTAAAAAGACATCTTTTCTTTACGATTTAACAGATATTGCTAACGGATACAGAATAACATCTTTAAAAATCCTGAATTTGAAAGTTAACGGGCTTAATCCTTATGACGATATTGAAATAAGACTTTACAAACTTAATGATGAATAAGGAACGCGTTAGCGTAATTTTATTTAAAAATTCCTCCGGTATTCTTGCACCAGAATAACATGTCTAGATGCGACATGGGGATTCCTATGTTTTTTGCGAAATTCTGCATTTGTTTTTCTACGTTGAGATATGTTTTTACGTTCAACGTTTTAGGAATTTCTTTTATTGCTTTATAAACTTTAAGATTTCTTAATATATGTCTGTCTAATATAGCAAGATCTTTACCTATACCGATATTCCTTAAGAAGTGACCTGCTTCTTTATACCCTATGCCTTTAATATTTTGTATAAGCCATTTCCGTAGTTCGTATACGTTCGCAAAAAATGAAAGCCTTTTTTTTATTTTTATTTTACCGGAGATTGTAAATAAGTTCCTCGCTTCAATTACATATTTTGCTTTATTGTTTCTGAATCGTACCTTAGATATTACTTTTACTATGTCTGTATTTTTTGAGTTGAATATCATATTTTTATCAGCAAGTTCATTGACTGCATCCCAGCATGATATTGCTTTGCTCTGTGGAGTAAAAAGACAAAAAACAAGTTCTGCGAAGATTTCTTCTTCAGTTCCTTTTTCCCATACAGCGTCAAAATGTTTTTCTCTTTGAGAAATGAGAGGCGCAACTTTTTTCCAAAAAGTTTTTAACCCTTCAATTGTGTCAGAATTATCTGTAGGTGTTTGTAAAAAGTTAATAGGTATTATATTTTTTTTATGGGGCATTGTTCAATTTGTCTTTGAAGCATTAATGATTGTTTTTCCTCTTTCACTGCCTGTGTTCTTCCTTTCGTCTGTCATCCCTCCACATACTCACCGGTTTCAAACCCGCGTAGAGCATTATTGAAGATGGCATCGAGCATAGAAGATTCTCATAAAAGATTAGTAAAAACGTTAAAGTTAAAGCGAGCGGCGCTGTTAGGTTAGTTTACTATGGTTGTACCATTCATCCACATACTCTTTCGGTACTTTTGAACCCAAAGATATTTCAGGACGTTTAATGCCATGGTAGTCGCTACCGCCAGATATAAATAAATTTTTCTCATTGCAAAATCTTGATAAAAATTCCATCTGTTCATTTTCGAACGAAGGATAAAAACATTCCACTCCGTCAATAAAACCAGATAGTCCGTTCAGCACGTTAAGCGCATCTTCCTCATACTGAAAAACGTGCGGAATAAACGCCAATCCGCCAGCGCTATGAATAATCTCAATAACTTTTTCGGCAGATGGAATTAAATCACTTTCATCTATATAAAATGGGCTATTTGGATTGGAAATATGGCGTTTGAAGAAAACAGATTCCCGTTCCTGACTTTCGTTATCTGGAATAAAAAGTTTGGTATATTCGCTTTTTATTATCTCGTTATGCAGATATTCAGTTGCATAGTAAATATCGCTCTTTTGATATTTTTCGATTACGTCATTCTCGAACGTCATTCCCATATTTTTACAAACGCCATATAAGCGTTTTAATTCCTCGTTATTGACAACATCAAAGGGCAAATATAAATTTTTAATGAATCTCTGCATTTTTGCAATGTCAAAACTGTACCCCAAGATTTCAATAGATAATCCTTTGAAATATGCTTGCAACTCTATCCCTGTTATTATTTTGCCTGAAAAGACTTTAGCCCAGTTAGCCACATCGTTATATGCGTTGCAATTGTCGTGGTCGGTTATAGAGACATATTCAAACCTACGTCGCTCGCACTTCTTCAGCAGTTCTGTTGGCGTATCCGCGCCGTCGGAACAATTAGAATGCATGTGCAAATCAAGCACGGAAATCACTCTTTTTACTTGCAATTTTCAAATTACCCTCTTTTGCGTGTCGTTCGGCGAGCTTCGAGCGTATATCTTTAGGCGTTATGCTGCTGACAAACATTAAAACTTCTAAGTGATATACCAAATCAACAATCTCGCCAATCAGATCATTTTTATTTTCATTCTTTGCGGCTATAATGGTTTCGCTAGCCTCTTCGCCAATTTTCTTGCAGATTTTATCAATACCGTTTTCTAAAAGATAGTTGGTGTACGACCTTTCTTTTGGATTATTTTTTCGATCAATTATTTGGTTGTAAACATCATCTAAAATCTCATATCCACCCGCCGCGCTATCCCCAAAACAACTATAACTTCCTGTGTGGCAAGCGCCTGTCCCAGTTTGCTCCACTTGGATTAGCAGCGCATCGCTATCACAGTCAAATATCATATTTTTAATTTTTTGCACATTGCCTGAAGTTTCGCCTTTATGCCATAATTTTTGCCGCGAGCGCGACCAAAAACAAGTTTCGCCGTTTTTAAGCATATAGTCATAGCTCTCCTGATTAACATAGGCGAGCATTAGCGCCTTGCCTGTGTAATAATCCTGCACGATGGCGGGAATTAGACCGTCAATATTCTGCACGATATACCACTCCTTTCCATTTGAATTTTCACATCATTTACTGTCGCCATTCCATAGTGGAAAAGGCTTGCTACCAATGCCGCATCACAATTGGTGTTCTTGAAAACGTCGATAATATCATCTATGCTCCCACATCCGCCGCTTGCGATTACTGGAATATTTACTCTATCACAAACCGCATTTATCATTGCAATATCATAGCCATTTTGCGTACCATCGCCATCCATAGAGGTGAGAAGAATTTCTCCCGCTCCCAAGTCCTCGCATTTCTTCGCCCATTCGACCAAATCAAGCCCCGCGTTCTCACGACCGCCCTTGACAAAAACTTTATAACCGCCATCAAGCAATTTACCATCAATTGCTACATTAACGCATTGCCTACCAAATTCCTCGCTTACCTCGCGGATTAAGTTTGGATTGGCAACAGCAGACGAGTTTATCGCCACTTTATCTGCCCCACAAGATAGAATTTTGCGAAAATCATCAACCGCACGAATTCCTCCTCCGACAGTAAGGGGAATAGAAAGTTCGCTTGCAGCGCGTTTGATTAAATCATAAATAGTATCGCGATTCTCGTATGTAGCAGTAATATCGAGAAATACAACTTCATCGGCGCATTGCTGTTCGTATCGCTTTGCAACTTCAACAGCGTCGCCAACATCAACTAAATCTATAAAATTGATGCCTTTGACAACTTTTCCATTTGCAATATCCAAGCACGGAATTATCCTCTTTTTAAGCATCGCTCTAAATCCACCTTTCCCTCATAATACGCCTTGCCAACTATCACGCCATAGTATTTGCCGGCTTTTTTAATGTCATCGTCGCTCGCTATACCGCCGCTAACTATAACCTTTTTGTTTCTAATTTTCTCATACATATTCCAGTTTGGCGAAGTCAATGTGCCGTCTCTAGAAATGTCAGTGACAACAATAATTTCCACAGGCAATGTATCGATAAATTTAAGATAATCCACGCTACTGTCTTCGAGCCAACCGTTGATTGATACTTTCCCATTGCGAACGTCAACGCCTACAACAATTCTATCCACACCATATTTATCCACCATATCGTACACAAACCGAGGCTCTTTCACGCTAATAGTTCCTAAAATTACTCTGTTAGCAATTTGTAAATATTCTTCAACAGTTTCAGCTGTTCTAATTCCACCGCCTACTTGAACGGGGATTGTTTTGCCTATTTTCTTAATTATTTCATAGTTTGTGACCAGTCCGCTCTTCGCCCCGTCTAAATCAACGATATGTAGAAGTTCTGCGCCCATATCTTTGAAGTTTTGGGCAAGTTCAGCGGGGTTTTTGCTATACACAGTTTTTTGCTCATAATCTCCCTTATATAAACGAACCGCCTCGCCGCCCAATAAGTCAATAGCGGGAATTATCATAAACTTGCCATCCACTTGCTTAAAATTTCTTCGCCAACTTTACCGCTTTTTTCAGGGTGAAATTGGCAGCCCATAACATTATCTTTTTGTACGATTGCAGGGATTTTCACGCCGCCATATTCTGCGAACTCAATGCAATCATCCGTGTACTCCGCCATGTACGAGTGGACAAAATAAACGTCGCCCGTACTAATATTGTTCCAACCCATATGTGGCAGTTTGTCAGTGGTCTTAATTAAATCTACATTGCCTTTTAGGTATCCAAGTCCCGCTGTTTCACCACCCTCAAACCCTTTTTCAAATAGAATTTGCATACCTAAACAAATGCCCATTATTTTTGCGCCTTTTGTCTTGCTCTCGTTTAGAACGCCTATCAATCCAAACTCTGTCAAATTCCGCATAGCCACATGGAAGCTTCCTACGCCGGGCAGAATTATACCGTTTACTTTTTTAATTTTATCGGGGTCCCTAGTGAGCGCGGCAGCTACGTCCAAACGACGGCACATATTCAAAACGCTGCTGACGTTGCCCACATTATAATCAATAACAGCAATCATTTACAAAATCCTTTTCGTCGAAGGAATACTATCGCTACTAATCTTTATCGCCTCGCCCAATGCGCGTCCGAACGATTTGAAAATTCCTTCGATTATGTGATGCGCATTCTTCCCATAGGCGACGTTAATGTGCATAGTTATCCCCGCGTTTACAGCAAACGCTCTGAAAAATTCCTCTGTCAGCTCCGTTTCAAAATCGCCAACTTTATAAACATGCAATTCCACATTGAAAACAAGATATGGACGGTTAGAAATATCAAGAACAGTTTCAACTAAAACATCATCCATTGGAATTTTTGCAGAGCCATAGCGGTTAATACCTATCTTGTCGCCAAGAGCGTTTTTCACTGCTTGCCCTAAAATTATCCCAACATCTTCAACCGTGTGGTGTCCATCGACATTTAAGTCGCCATTTGCCGTCACGCTTAATGCTACCTCTGCTTGAAAAGCAAATAGGTTCAACATATGATCAAAAAAACCGATCCCCGTGCTAATTTTACTTTCGCCTTTCCGGTTTAAATTTAAGACGATTTCAATCTCAGTTTCTCCAGTCTTTCTTGTTAAAGTTGTTTCACGCATTGTATAAACGCCTCCATTTCTTTTTCAGTACCTATTGTTACTCGTAAGAATTTGTTTATTCTAGGTTTATTCCAATAACGCGCTAATATTTTATTCTCTAACAATTTTTCATAAACTTCTTTTGCGTCTTCGAATTCAATAAATAAAAAATTTGCGCTTGAATTCAAAACATTTATTCCCATCTCTTTCAAAGCTCTGGCCGTTTTGTCACGGGTTACAATTATGCGCCCTAGGCTCTCGTAAAAATATTTTTCGTCTTGCAATGCCGCCTTTGCTCCAATTTGCGCCAGCATATCCAATGGATAGGAATTAAACGACTTTTTTACTGTATTTATTGCATTTATTAATTGACTATTTCCGACTGCAAACCCAACGCGCAATCCCGCAAGCGAATATGATTTTGAAAACGTGCGAACAACCAATAGATTATCATATTTTTTTGTTAAGCAAATCGCCGTTTCCGCTCCAAAATCCACATATGCCTCATCAATAATTACGACGCGCTTTGGATTGTTTTTAACGATTTCTTCAACTCTCAATTTAGAGAGAGCAACAGAAGTCGGCGCATTAGGATTGGCAATTATAACTCCATTACCATTTTTGTATTGACTAACGTCAATGCTAAAATCTTGATTTAATCGAATTTGCGTTAAGCCAATATCATACATTTGAGCCCAAACGCTGTAAAAGCTGTATGAAATGTCCGGCGTTAAAATATTTGTTTTGCCGCTAAAAAATGTCTGAAATGCTATCGCTAAAACCTCATCCGAGCTGTTGCCGACGAAGCAGCATTCCAACGTCTCTAAATTAAATTTTTGAAGTATGGCCTCGCGTAACTCATTACTGTCGCTATTTGGATATAAACGAAGTCTGGCAAAGTCAAAACTTTTTATAGCGTTTGCAACGGCCGGAGAAGGCGGATATGTGTTTTCGTTAGCGTTTAATTTTATCCAACCATCGCCTTCTGGCTGAATTCCTGCAACGTATGGTTTTAACTTTTTAACTTTTTCACTAATCATCAGAACTCGCCTCGAATCTAACTTTAATCGAATTTACATGCGCGCTTAACCCTTCTAATTTTGCAAATTTTATCACGTCATCTTTGAAATCTGCCAAAATTTCTCGCGGATAGTAGCTGTACGAACTAACCTTCACAAAATCATAAACGCCAAGCGATGAATAGAATTTCGCCGTTCCGCCTGTAGGCAAAACGTGGTTAGCGCCGCTCATATAATCGCCCAACGATTCGGGCGTGTTCTCGCCTAAGAATATCGATCCCGCATTTTTAACTTTTGGCAATTTTTCCAATGGATTCTCCGTTAGAATTTCCAAATGTTCAGGAGCAATTTCGTTTGACAATTCAAACGCTTTTTCTAAATTATCAACCGCAATTCCAACCCCATAATTTCTAAGAGCATCCTCGATTATTTCTCGCCGTTCCAAATACGAAAACTGTCGTTCTAATTCTTTTTCGGTGTCAATCAAAATTTTCTCACTCGTTGTAATAAGTATCGCCCTTGCCAATTTATCATGCTCCGCTTGACTCATCAAGTCTGCAGCGATATATTTTGGACTTGCAGTTTTGTCCGCAATTACTAACACTTCGGACGGTCCTGCAATCATATCGATGTCAACCTCGCCATACACCTGTTTCTTCGCCATTGCAACATAGATGTTGCCAGGACCAACTATCTTATCAACTTTTGGTATGCTTTCCGTGCCATACGCTACCGCCGCTATTGCCTGTGCGCCGCCAATTTTGTAGATTCTATCCACGCCCGCAACTTTCGCCGCCATTAAAACTTCGTCATTTGGATTTGGACACAGCATTATAATTTCGCTTACGCCCGCCAATTTTGCTGGGATAACATTCATCAAAACGGAAGAAGGATAATTCGCCGTACCTCCTGGAACATACATCGCCACGCGCTTCAATGGTCGCGCGATTTGCCCCATAATCACGCCGTTATCCTTGCTCATAGACCACGATTTTTCAATTTGATTTTTATGAAATTCTATAATTTGCGTTTTAGCGCGTTCCAAAATCCGCATAAAGTCCGCATTTTCTTTAACGGCGTTTTCAATCTCAAAACTATATCCAACGAAACTATCAAACTTTTCCGCATACGCCTTAACTGCGCTATCGCCATTTTCCCGCACGTTGTCAAGTATCGCCTTAACCGTCTGCTCCGCTTTGACATTTATATCTTGTCGTCGTTTTTTTACGATCGACAAGTCCCTATTTAATAACATTTTCAAGTCTCCCTATCATTTTTGAAATATTTTCATCGTATTTTAACGCCGCCTTACTCACTAAGATTTTGGTTTTAATCAACGTAGCTTCCTCAAAAATTATTAGTCCATTTTCCTCCAACGCCCTACCGCTCTCAACAATATCAAATATTGCATCAACCTCGCCATACTTGGGCATTATTTCAGATGAACCTGTAATCGTTATAATGTCAACCACCATGCTTTTCTGCGAAAAATACTTCGCCGCGATGTTCGGATGTTGAGTGGCAATCGTGAGAATTTTATCATCGTTTTGCTTGCACTGTTCATAAAATTCCAATCTTTTTGGCTCTCCCGCAACGCAAAATCTTGATTTTTCACACAATTTCAAATCTGCGAAGATATTCGTTACAAAGTTGTCGCCACGCATTGAACGTTGGGAAGTGGTATTTTCCAACTCATACTCACGATAGCCATCAAACGTGGAAATTCCGATGTCCGCCCAATTTTTATCGACATATTGCGGAACGTCCGCGACGCGAACTAGCAGGAATGTAGCCTCGCCGTTGTCGCACTCAAATTCTAATTGTTTTCGCTCGCGCAACTCAATTTCCTTCTCCAAAGATTGTGATGTGTACTTAGCTTTTTTGAAAACGCTGTACGCTCGGCTTAAGAGCCGCCTGCCTTTCGGTAGCGCAATAATAATTTTTCTCATAAATTCCTCGTGATATATTGAGCGCAGTGAAAGTGTATCGGAGACTTCAATTCTCCTATCTTGATTACTGGTTCTTTTGCTTTTTCTAGTTCTATGTTGCGACTAGGTTAAGGTTAACAAAATCGCTTCTTTGACTTCTGGATCTAAATCCAACCTGCTTAATTTTGGTATCTTCTTTAATTTTACTTCTTTTTTTTATTGGTTTCAACTGTTTGTAGCATCTAATAACACAATAGATTTTTCTAAAGGCAACTCAAGTCAAGCGAAGTTAAGTTCAAGCAAGTTAAGTCAAGCGAAGTGAAGTCAAGTTAAAGGAACTTATAGCAAAATCTAAGGGTGAAACAAAATCAAGACTCTTGTGAGATCTTTTTGTGTTATGTTAAAGTATATAATCAACAAATGATTGTTGATTATATTTATATCGTTTAAATC
>JAIXNA010000029.1 GCA_020328135.1 Candidatus Endomicrobiellum dinenymphae | reverse complement strand
GGTTAAATATGTTTTACCTCCAGAAATTATTTTGGCAGGCGGTCAAAATCTTCCTAAACATCAAATAGACAGTATGCCGGAATTTAACATATTTGGGTCATCAACTTCGAAAATCATGTCTATAATTAACAACAAAATAAGTATGAGCGTAACGTATAAATATACTTTGGGGCCAAGAAAAATAGGAAAATTTACAATCCCGCCTGCCAAAATAATTTCTGGAGGTAAAACATATTTAACCGAAAGTATCGAAATTGAAGTTACGCCTGCCAAAAGCGTTCATTCCAAGAGCGTTCAAAATCTTCCTACGGGCAACAATCAACAGAATTTAAAGAGGCGTCAGTCTTCAAATTCTGCAGATAAAGCCTTTGTTAAAGCTGCTATAAATAAAACAACGGCCTACGAAAATGAAAAACTTATTTACAAATTTAGTTTTTATACGAATGCAGATCTAATATCAAACCCCGAGCATTATCTTCCTGATTTTTCTGGTTCTGGTTTTTGGAACGATGGGTCCAAATCTAAAAACCATTTTGAGGTTATAGATGGTTTGAATTATTATGTTGACGAAGTGGAGACAATCTTATATCCGGTAGGAACTGGCGCAAAAACTATTTTGCCAGCAAAATCGAAAATTGCCATGTCCGACGAAATAGATAACTTTTTTGACCTTTTTGCAAATATGAGGCAAAGTCGGACCAAAATTTTAGAAACGAAAGCGCTTGATATAAAAATTCTTCCTTTGCCAAAAGATGATAAACCATTCAATTTTTCAGGCGCTGTGGGCGACTTTAAGATTAAAGCCTCTATCGATAAAATAAACGTCAAGACAAACGAGCCTGTAACTTTGACCGTAACAGTAAGCGGTAACGGAAATATGAAAAGTATAAACGGTATAAATTTTGACCTTTACGACGGTTTGCGCAAGTATGAAACTATAGTTTCAAATACGTTGGACAATGCGAAAGAATTTAAAACGATATTTATTCCTTTGATTTCAGGTGAAAAAAAGATTCCATCGGCAACTCTTTCTTTTTTTAATCCGTCAAAAAAACGATACGAAATCATAAAAACGCAGAGTATAAAAATTCAAGCAACGGGCGATGCAGTATATTCTGATAAAGACGTTGAAAATAATGCAAAAATTAACATGAGGCGTAAAGATATTAATTACAACAAGTCGATAGAAAGTCTAGAATTATATAATGGGCATCTTTTAAAAAACCCTGTATTTTATTCAATGTTTATCCCCTTTATAGTTTTATTAATTTTTAGCGCGTGTTATAGATTATATTCAAATAAATCCGGCATAAATCCTTCTAAAAAATTAAAAAAATTTGGTTTTATAAATTTTCAAAAACTGATAAAAAAAGCCGAATCGGAAATCTTAAACAATAATTTTAAACAAGCGTTAAATTTAATCTATCAAGCCTTGATTGAAATCATAAATATTAAAACAGGCGTTGCATCGGATAATTTACAACAAAGTCAAATATTTGACAATTTACAAAAAAGCGGCGTAAACGGTGAAAATATTAACAAAATTAAGGAAGTTTTAGTAAAATTCAACCTATATAAGTTTGCTTCAGCGCAATTAGATAAAGAATCGATAAGCGCGTTATTAGACGATGTTAAAACTGTTAGTTTAATTTTAATAGGAAAAGTAGACTAAAGAGTTGGTTTTTTCTTAGAGTTTTAGCGCGCTTTAGTCTTTTGATATTCACTGCAGGCGCAAGCGGGCTTAGGCTTGGAACTTAAAGACGCTATAAAAGCGCTTGGCAAACGTAATAAGAAGCTGTGGAAGCGAAAATGATAGCAAAGAGATATTTGTAAGAATAAATAACAGAACTAAAGAAGGAAAATCCGAAGTATGGGGGCAGGCGAGAGCTGCATATACGAAATACTCTGGAGATGATAATTCTTTAAGCGGTTATACCGACAACGAAAATGACGGATTGATAGGCTGCGATAAATATGAAGCTTCCATGGAAATTGATGTTAGGCGCATATGCTAAAGTTAATGGACGCGACATGTCTCAAGTGGTCCACAGATAAAAGAAATATAACAAACGCGGGCGCAGACGTATATAGGTTCTTCTTCTTACGAAGAAGAGAAGTGGGAAGTGAAAACGATAATTAGCGGGAGTTACGATGCGTATAACAACAACGAAAGAGAGATATCGGTTTCTAATGATAAGGCAAATAGCGTTGTTGATAAGAAAATAGTAGTCAAAGCAAAAGATTTCACCGGTTATGGCGTAAGCTGTAATTTGGAAACGATACGTTTAATCTAAAACCGTATTTGTGGCTAAGATGCAAGAGCAAGCCATTATAGTTCCATAAAAGAAAAAACTTAGATAAAGAATTAGATGTAAGTATAGTATCAGGATGTTATAACAGAGCTTTTGCAAATACAGGATTAGTTTAGAGCGAAAGATTGGTAAGTTTGGCTGACGTAAATGCTGAATATAAGCGTTTATTGAGCAATAACCTTTCAAAAACAGTTAGCGCTTATACTTTCTAAGGAAACAGAAGGCGAAGTCGTAGATATTGGTAGAGAAGAAGACAGGAATGTTTTATGAGCAGGAGTTGGCGGAAATTATAACATAACGGAAAACGTTTCAATTTTTGTAAACATAAACATTCTTACTGCGAAAGGGCGTCAAAATGAGAAAGCTAACTTAGGGCAAGCTAGCTATAGATTTATTTTGACGTACTAGGTAGATATTTAATCAAAGACTTTAAGTAGCTTACTTAGAACTAAGCGGCAAATTAAGATCTGACTTGGTCGCTTTTTGAAAAAAGACGGGTGGGTCAGCGGCAGCGAAAAAAGGTTGGGGCTTTGGCAGTTTATTCTGCCAAAGCCTTTTTTTGGCGTGTCAATTTTGTGTAAAGTTCAACTGTCTAATTTGACCGTTTAGATTTCACATCCTCTTAACTTGTTCTTGACCAAAAAGATTTGCAAAAAAGGTCAAAAAAATGGATAATATATGCGTGGTTAATCAGGCCGAAAATGCTACGAGTTAGTTCAAAAACAGGTAACTATGTTTAACTAGGAGGTTGCGTTATGGAAAAGATGAAATGTTCCGTTTGTGGATATGTATATGACCCTGCCGCAGGCATTCCTGAGGATGGTATTGCCACGGATACTTCCTTCGAACGGTTGCCTAAAGATTGGGTGTGCCCTCTTTGCAGCGCTTCAAAAGATGTTTTTGAAAAAGAATAATTATTATGAAACAAGTATATTTGGACAATCAGTCAAATACTAAACTTGACGAGAGAGTTTTCGGTTCTATGAAGCCGTTTTTTGTAGAGTATTATGGAAACCCTCAAAGTATTTATTCTTTGGGTTCTGTTTCCAAAGATGCTCTTGAAACAGCTCGTCAACAAGTTGCAGAATTGATTAATGCGGATTCCAAAGAAATTATTTTTACATCTTGCGGCACAGAATCTAATAATTTGGCGATAAAGGGCATTGCAGATGTTCTGAAAACGAAAGGCAAACACATTATTGTTTCTTCAATTGAACATTTTTCAGTTTTAAATTCTGCAAAAAAACTGGAAAAAGAAGGCTTCAAGATAACATATCTTCCTGTTGACGCAAAGGGCAATATAATCGAAGACGAGCTTAAAAAAGCGTTGAGAAAAGATACAATTTTGGTTTCTATTCAATATGCAAACCCTGAAGTCGGCGCGGCGCAAGATATAAAAAAATTGGTTTCTGTTGTTAGAGATAGTAATATAAATGATTTTGTTGTTTTTCATACGGATGCGACGAGCGTTTGCGGAATAATTCCTATAGACGTTAAAAATTTGGGCGTTGACGCTTTAACTTTTTCAGCTTCGGTTATGTATGGTCCCAAAGGCGCAGCGGCTGTTTATCTAAAAAAAGGCATCGGGATTAATCAGCAGTTAGATGGCGGCGTTCAAGAAAATTCTAAGCGTTCCGGGACTGAAAATATTCCCGCTATTGTTGGGTTTGGAAAATCTTGCGAGATTGCTAAGTCAGAAATTATTAAAAATAACGAAATTGTAAAGAAGTTGAGAGATAAGCTTATTGCAGAGCTTCCAAAAAGAATAGAATATATTTACTTAAATGGGCCGCAGGCAAACCGTCTTCCCGGCAATGTAAATTTTTCGGTAGAGTTTGTTGAAGGCGAAGCTATGTTTTTGCTTTTAGATGCAAAAGGTATTATGGCTGCAAGCGGTTCCGCGTGCGCTAATAAAAATCTTAGACTTTCACACGTACTCGCCGCTATGAATGTTGACGTAGCAATAGGGCAAGGTTCGATTTTGTTTACTTTATCAAAATTTAACACAGAAGAAGAAATAGATTACGTTTTAGAGGAGTTTCCAAAAATTGTTAAAAGATTGAGAGATATGTCGCCGCTATATTCGTATTTTTTAAAAACAGGCAAAAGAAAAGTTGCAGGTCCGGGAACTGATTATGAGCATGATCACGATCATTGTCCAATAGAGGAAGAACAGTAGTAATATTGGAGGACGGCAATGGCGTTTTATTCAGAAAAAGTTATGGATCATTTCGCAAATCCGCGAAATGTTGGAGAAATAAAAGATGCAGATGGTATCGGCGAGGTTGGTAATCCCGTTTGCGGCGATATGATGACTTTTTATATCAAAGTCAAGGATAATAAAATTGAAGATGTTAAATTTAAAACTTTTGGTTGCGGCGCTGCAATAGCTGTTTCTTCTATGGTTTCAGAGATGGCATTAGGGAAACCTCTTGAAGAAGTTATAAATCTTACAAACGCAGATGTTGCAAAAGCATTGGGCGGTCTTCCGCCAAACAAAATGCACTGTTCAAATCTTGGAGCTGATGCGTTGCATAGAGCGATTGAAAACTATAAAGCCAAACAGGGAGATAATACATCTAAAAACTATCCTCGCTCATGCCCCCGTTGTGAGCCGGAGTTGAAAAACGATTGTATGAATCCTAAATTTTGTAAGCCATGTTGTTCTAAAGGAAATAACAATAACAACGTTAAAGTATGTTTGGTATGTAAGTCTGAGTATTTGGCCGATTATGACGAATGTCCTTCCTGCGCAACCAAGAAGAAGTGAGTGAGTTTTTAAACGTAAAGGAGATTTGTATATGCCTGCGGGATTAATAAAAGACGATGTGTATGCGGTTGGCGCTGTAGATTGGAACGAGAGACGCTTCCATGGATATACATACGTAACAAAAAGGGGCGTTACGTATAATTCTTATTTAATTCTTGACAAAAAAGTTACTTTGATAGATACGGTTCGTAAGGGTTTTGAAAGAGAGTTACTAGACAACATCAAGAGCGTTATAGAGCCTTCTAAAATAGATGTAATAATAATAAATCATATAGAGCCTGATCATTCAGGGGCATTCCCTGAAATATTAAAAATTTGTCCTAAGGCAAAAATTTATGGAACAGAAAAAGCAAGACAGGGACTTTTAAAATATTACGGGGTAAGCGGCGATTGGACCGCAGTAAAATCAGGACAGAATTTAAGTATTGGCAAAAGAACTTTAGATTTTATAGATGTTCCAATGATACATTGGCCAGACAGCATGTTTACGTATTCTGCTTATGATAAAATTTTGTTTTCAAATGACGGTTTTGGTCAGCATTATGCTACAAATAAAATTTTTGACGATGAGGTCGATTTTGCAGCATTGATGGACGAAGCGCAGAAATATTATGCAAATATACTTTGGCCTTTTAACGCTCTAGTTTCTGCCAAACTTGCAGCAATAAGTAAATTAAATCTTAATATCGAACTTATTGCTCCAAGCCATGGACATGTGTGGCGTAAACACGTAGCAGAAATTATGCAGAAATATTTATATTGGTCGTCGCATTCATGTAAAGATAGGGCGGCTGTTGTTTATGAAACAATGTGGCATTCCACCGAGAAAATGGCAAGAAAAATTGTTGATGGAATTACTTCGGGAGGCGTCGAGGCTGTTTTGTTTGACGTAACAAAAAATGACAGAACTGATATTGCTTCATATATGCTTGATGCAAAAGGTTGGGTTTTCGGGTCGTCAACGCACGATGGAGAAATGCTTCCTGCAATTGCAGGGTTTTTACATTTTCTTAAAGGATCAAAAGCCAAAGGTCGCAAATCTTTTGCTTTTGGTTCTTATGGCTGGAGCGGCGAAGCAACTAAAGATATTGAAGATACAATTTCTAACATTACGTCATTTGATCCATCGCTGAGAGTTGTTTTTAATCCTACCGAAGAAGAGTTAAATCAGTGTTTTGAAGCAGGAAGAGCGTTTGCCTTAAAAATCAAAAGCGAAAAATAGCGCTTTAGAGGGAGGTGCCATGAAAGGGTTAATATGTAAAATTTGTGGATATGTTGCGTTAGATGGTAATAGAGGACAGTGTCCTGTTTGCCATGCAAAAAATGTATTTGAGGAAAGAGAAGATGCTTATAAAGCGCCTGATTTTAAAGCGGCATCCGGCGAGTCTGAAAAGAAACATATACCATCATTTGCAGTTATTCAAGAGCGCGGAATTCCGGGAAATGGCTGCATAGATGTTCACGTCAAAATTGGAGAAATTCCTCATCCAGCTTTACCGGAACATCATATAACGGAAATAGCATTTTACGTTGATAATAAGTTTATCTCAAACGTTATGCTTACAGCCGATATTAATCCTGCTGTGGTTGTTCATCTAAAAAGTGGAACAAAAGGTAAGGTTCAAGTTATCGAAAATTGCAATTTGCATGGTAAGTGGTATAATGAGGTAGAGATATAAAGTCCGTGGCAACTTCAATATTTGGGCTACAGCCAGCGCGCATGCCCCGGCGGGGGGGGCGTAGCTCCCGAACGGGGTATTTATGCAGGAAGTCGAATCTAGCGGGCGCTGTGTCTCGTGTTTAGATTATTGATAAGTGATTAATTATTCTATACCGGAGGTAGTTAAAATGGCAAAATCAATTAAAGGTACAGAGACGGAAAAGCATTTATTAGAGTCGTTTGCAGGCGAATCGCAAGCAAGAATGAGATATACTTATTTTGCATCAAAAGCCAAAAAAGAAGGTTTCGAGCAAATTGCCGCAATTTTTACAGAAACAGCAGATAACGAAAAGGAACACGCCGAAAGATTTTTTAAATTTTTGGAAGGCGGTTCTCTTAAAATCACAGGAACTTTTCCTGCCGGCATTATAAGCAGCGATACAGTTGGGAATTTGAAACTTTCTGCTTCGGGTGAAAAAGAAGAATATACAAGTCTTTATCCTACTGCGGCAAAAGTTGCGGATGAAGAGGGATTTCCAGAAGTGGCTGAATGTTTTAGGAAGATTTGTATTGCAGAGCAACATCACGAATCGAGGTATTTAAAGCTTTTAGATAATTTGGGAAATGATAGGGTGTTCAAAAAAGATGCGCCTATAAGATGGAAATGCCGTAATTGCGGTTATGTGTATGAAGGCAAAGAAGCGCTGGCAAAATGCCCAGCCTGCCTGCACTCTCAGGCATATATGGAAGAATTAGCTGACAATTTCTAATTTTTAGTAAAAAATAGCAATTCCTTGAGAGCCGGATTGCGCGCTTACCGGCTCTTTTGTTGTTTGTACTATTTGAGGTATAAAGAAAATGAAAAAAGTAGGTTTTAAAAGCATTGAAATATTGCATAAAAATATGTGTTTTGGAACTTTCTGCGCAATAAAATAGAAATTTCTGAGTTTTGTGAATATATGCCCATACCGTTCTAGAAAAAGTAAGAAAACAACTAAAAACTAAAACAAATCCTATAATAGAACACAGCAATTACTTTCTTGTTGCTTCGTACATTATAATGGATGCAGCAACGGCAGCATTTAAAGATTCTGGCTTTCCGGGCATGTATATCTTAATAAGCTCATCTGCTAAGCTTTCCGTTTCGTTTGTAATACCGTTTGCTTCATTTCCTATTATAAAAGCGCTTTTGTTTGGAATTTTGATGTTATTTAAGTATTTTTTACCTTTTAACGAAGTGGCAAAAATAGTAAATTTTTCTTCTTTCAAGAGGCTCAACATGTCTTTCATATTGATGTTGTCTATTACAGGCAAATGAAATATTGAACCCATTGTTGCTCTTACAGCTTTGTCAGAGTACATGTCGGCGCTTCCTTTTGACACAAAAACTGCTTTTGCGGCAAATGCGTCTGCAGAACGTATAATCGTTCCAAGATTTCCCGGATCTTGAATATTTTCTAAAACTACAAACAACCCTGCGCTCCTAAGAACTTCTAGAATATCATATTGTTTTTTTTTGACAACTGCTAATATTCCTTGCGGGGATTGTGTTGTCGCCAATTTATTGAACAAACGCTCGGAAAGTGTTACAATGTTTCTAGAATTTGCAACGTTGTTTTGATACTTCTCGGACATAAAGATTTGTTTTATATTCCAATCTTTTGGAATTTCATCGATTTGTTTTTTCCCTTCAACCACAAAGATTCCGCGTGTGTCGCGGAATTTTTTGTCTTGCAGATTAAGAGACTCTTTAAATGTTTGATTTTGCGCGCTTTCAATTACCATTTTTGGATTTTATCTGAAACTCTTCCGGCGAGTAGCCGCCGTCGGCTAAGATTTTCACCAGGCCGCGTATTTCAAGATCATATCCATACTCACCATTATAATATTTGTCAAATATTATAATGGTGAGTATGGATATGATCTTGAAATACGCGGCCTGGTGAAAATCTTAGCCGACGGCGGCTACTCGCCGGAAGAGTTTCAGATAAGATTAGAAAAAGCGCA
>JAIXNA010000136.1 GCA_020328135.1 Candidatus Endomicrobiellum dinenymphae | reverse complement strand
GGAAGGGAGATTGAGGTAACCATTATCGAAGAAAATTCAGATGGTTTTATGGTTGATTTAGGTATGAAATCAGAGGGAATAATTCCTAAAAAAGAATTTGAAGAAGGCAAAGCGCCTACTGAGTTAAAAGTCGGCGCGTCAGTAAAAGTAAAAATTGTAAGCTTACATGGTCAACCGGTTCTTTCTTACAGAGAGATTGTAGAAAAGGCAAAATGGGATGCTGCGCAGCAGTCTTTTGAAAATGGCAAACATGTTAATGGAACAATATTAAAAACTATTAAGGGCGGATTTCTTGTAAATATTGGCGGAATAAATGCTTTTTTACATATTTCGCAGCTTGATACGCATTTCGTAAAAGAAGCAGAACAATATGTTGGTAAATCGTATGAATTTGTAATCACAGAACTTGATATAAGAAGAAAAAATATAGTTATTTCTCGCAGAAAGATTGTTGAAGATGAGGAAAATGCAGCAAGAGTGTTTGCTTTGGCAAGTGTTTCAGAAGGGCAAGTATTAGATGGAACTGTGTCTAAAATTATGCCTTTCGGCGCTTTTGTCAATCTTGGCGGCGTTGATGGATTACTGCACATTGGCGAACTTGCATGGTATAAAGTTAAAAAGGTTGAAGATTTATTGCGCGTTGGTCAAACAATAAGGGTTCAGGTTATGAAAGTTGATAAATCTTCAGATAAAATCTCATTAAGCATGAAGAATCTTGCTCCTCATCCGTGGGAATCTGTTGCTGAGAGGTTTTCAGTAGGTCTTATAATGAAAGGAACAGTAACGTCCATTAGAGATTATGGTGTTTTAATAGAACTTGAGACTGGCGTAGAAGGATTGCTTCATGCTTCTGAATATGCGTGGAACGATAGTGAAGCTGCGCTGAAGAGAGAGGTTAAGAAAGGACAGGAATTAGAGGTAAAAATTATAGACGTAGATGAAAAAAATAAAAAAATTGCTTTATCAATTAGGCAGATGCTTCCTAATCCCTGGAACGAAGCATTTAGGCATTACGCTCCAGGTACTATTGTTAAAGGCATAGTTCAAAATCTTATGCCTTTCGGCGCTTTCGTGAAACTTCCGGAAGGAGTAGAAGGACTTGTTCATATAAGTAATTTTTCTTGGACCAGAAATATCAGACATCCCGAAGACGTTCTCAAAAAAGGCGATGAAGTTGAGGTTCTTATTTTAGAAGTCAACCCGCAAAATGAAAAAATTTCTCTTTCATTAAAACATGTTCGAGCTAATCCTTATAAAAAATACAAAGTCGGCGCTATTGTGAAGGGCAAAGTTGCAAGAGTTGCAGATTTTGGCGCTTTTATTGAAATTGAGCCCGGCATAGAAGCTTTGATAAAAAATAATGAATCATCTTCTCTGAAAATTGACAAAAGTCAGTCGGTCCTAAAAGAAGGCGAGGAAGTTGAAGCTAAAATAATGAAAGTTGACGCAAGAGACAGAAGAATAGAAGCATCTGTAAAAAAGCTCGAATTCGATAGAGAAAAAGATCTCATTAAACAGTACGCAAATCAAGATAACAAACCTACTAGGCTGAGTGAAATCTTATCTGAGGAATAACCAGACGCTCTAAGTCTGTTCTATTGTTGGCGGTTTTTCTTGTATGTTTTCTGCTTGTTGTTTTTTCTCTGCAGTTTTTAACATTTCAGAAGTAGGCGGATCGCTTTCTTGGTAACTGTTTCTCTCGTCTTGCCCCTTTAAAGCGTTTCTTGTGTAAACGCATCCTGAGTTCCATAATAGCCAGCTTCCTATTTTATTATCATAGCAAGCTTGTATTTGTGTTCTTACTTCATCTTTGCCGTACTTGTGACCAAGACTAAAATCTTGGAGCCACGGACGAAGTTTTTTGCTAGGGATTCTTTTGAGAGCGCCCTCAATGGCGTAATAAACAACTTTATAGGGTTCTTTGTTTGGTTCAGCTATGCCGTAATTCCATCTACCATAATGCGACGGATATACCATAGGGCTTACATAATCAACCCATTCTGTCATCTCAATTATTCTCTGCCCTATTCCCATATCGTCAGTTGCGGTCGTTGTTAGACCAAAAACATCAATAGATATTTTTGCTCCCTTATTTTTAAGGCGTCTATTGGCTTCTTTTAAGAAACTCACCAAAGCTTTTGATGCTTCGGCAACCGAATGAGGTTTACTGTATCTGCAATTTTTTGTGTTGCCATCCGATGGAAAGCGTATATAATCAAACTGTACTTCATCAAAACCTATGCTTACGGCTTTTTCGGCTATCTGTAAATTGTAATCCCACGCGTCTTGATTATAGGGATCAAGCCACGCTATGTTTTTTCTATCAGTCCAGATAGCGCCATTTAGATTTTTAACTGCAAGTTTAGGGTTTTTTCTTGCCATTGTATTGTCTCTAAAAACAACAATTCTCGCTATTGTATAAACGCCATTTTCTTTTAATTTTGCAATGTAATCTTTAATGTCAGGTACTGCAGACACATAAGCGTTGTTCGCATCTACAATTTTTATACCGTCGATATAGACTTTTCCTTCGTATTCTTTTATGTCTATAACAGCTGTATTTAATTCTGTATTATCAAAAAGATCTGCTGCGACTTTTCTGTGTTTTCCTGACCCGCTCACCCACGCAGAAAGATGGATGCCTCTTATGTATTGCCCTATCGCTTTTTTTTCAGGTTTAACATCTGTTAAGATTGTTGTGGCAATCGTTTCTGTAACGCCTTGTTCTTCACGCGGCTGTTCTAGTACCACAGCGATGGAATTTGCGGCAGGGCTTGTCCGCCCCGTTACGGTAAATAATAAAAAAATCAACAGAGTGGCAAAAAATCTATATTTTCGTGTTTTCATATTGATCGTCGCTGTACCCAAAATGAAAAATCTCAAAACACATACTGCGCATTTTTCCGCTTAGAATTAAGTCCATAGTGAAGATACGGCAAAACCATAAAAAGACGACTATGCATAGGAATTCGCCATTTTACTAAAAACTTGTAGTTGTTTTAACTCGTTTGTCTTTATTTGACAAAAGCCAGACATGTTATGAGTATGAGATACCTACATACTTTTCATTACTTGCAACTACTTTAAATTTCCTAAAATGCACAACATGTGTTTTGAGATTTTTCATTTTGGGTACAGCGACGATCAATATGAAAACACGAAAATATAGATTTTTTGCCACTCTGTTGATTTTTTTATTATTTACCGTATCGGGGCGGACAGGCCCTGCCGCAAATTCCATAGTGAAGATACGGCAAAACCATAAAAAGACGACTATGCATAGGAAT
>JAIXNA010000135.1:1569-3063 GCA_020328135.1 Candidatus Endomicrobiellum dinenymphae | reverse complement strand
TTTTTCTATAACAGCCAGCGTACGTTCCGCAGGTTTACAAAATATGGAAAACAAAGTCAGCTAGAGGCGTTTCGATGCTCATGTTTCTTATTTGCGACATGGGCAGCGCATTGTGGATAGCGTATGGCTTGGGGCTTAACAAACCTGCAATTTATATAACAAACGTAGTTATATACTACTTGTTCTAGTATCTTTCCAAATTATTTTAAAGACAAAATACGACGCGCAAAATAAGGACTTCTCAAGATAAACATGGAAAACGAAATATTATTTGACGAATTTCAAGATTATGCCACAAAAAATATTATTCCTTTTTTCTCAAAAGATACGCGCAAAATATTCAAAATATATTTTTACGAGCTTATCGAGTGGAATAAGATGTTTAATCTTATTTCATATAAAAACGAAGCAGATTTAATATATAGACATTTTTGCGACTCTCTTTACAGCGCTAAGGTCATAAGCAACATTGTAAACAAAAAAACTTCTTCTCTTTTAAGAGTTGCAGATATTGGAACCGGTTCGGGAATGCCAGGCATACCTGTAAAAATTGCGCTTCCGGATATCCAACTTACGCTAGTTGAATCAATAACAAAAAAATGTAAGTTTCTTGAAAATGTAAATAATAAACTTGGATTTGACATGGAAATACTAAACAAGCGAGCTGAAGAGTTTGGACAGTTACCACCATATAGACAGCAGTATGATTTTGTTTTGTCGAGAGCTGTAAGTAAATTTTCCCCTAACTTGGAAATTTCAATTCCGTTATTAAAAGTGGGGGGATATTTTATAGTCCACAAAACAAAAAACTCCTTGGAAAGCGCAGACAAAGGTCTTCCTTCCGTAGAAAATGCTCTAAAACATTTAGGGGCAAAACTTGAAAAAATAATTTCTTATAATCTGCCTAATCAAGAACTGAACTATTGCATTTTAGTTTTTAAAAAACACAAGGACACTCCTCTACAATTTCCTCGCAAAACAGGCATTCCGGAAAAAAAACCATTAAAATGAACTAAACTGCAACCTCGCCCTTTTCAAGGGTCGAGGTTATTACGCTATACCACTACAACCACGGTTAATGTAGCAACAACACAACCCAACGCAAACATCATAACTAATTTCTTTCTTTAAAATTTCTTCTTTTGTTCTTTCGCTCATTGTATTGGCAATCTCTCTGCTAATATAACGCAAAAAACCAATCGTTCTTCACTTTTAACATTTCCCTGCATCAAAGTATCAGCGATTCATATTTCACATTATTTAAAATTGGATGCGGATACAAAAGATTCAACTTGGGCTGAAAGAGAGGCTAAAGATAAAATCCGCCGAAACGCTGTAATGACATTTCGGCGGAAATTGCTTAAAAAACGTAAAGAATGATGTTTTATAATTTATAAATTAAAAAGTACAACTTAATGCGGCTGTAAAACCTGAAAAATCTAATTTGATGTTCTCTGATATTGTTGTTTCTGGTGTAAATCTGTATTCTACGTC
>JAIXNA010000135.1:451-1559 GCA_020328135.1 Candidatus Endomicrobiellum dinenymphae | reverse complement strand
GACTAGATGTATATAGAAATCTCTTGTGAAACTTCGTGAAATCTTTTCAACTAGACATAACTGATGTTTTAAATTTCCCTACTTGTGAAACTTTTGTGAAATCTTTTTAACTAGACTAGACAGGCGTAGCAAGTCTCTTGTGAAATCTTTGTGTGTGTGTTTTAAAGAAATGTTACATGCGGCTTGTTGAATCTTGCAATGGCGAGGATTCAATAGTTATCCAAACTACTAGTAAGAAAAGAATATACAACTTTTATGTTTGACTCTGCTTAACTATTGCTTAACTGCTGTTTGACAGCTTTTTCTGCTTGATTGCTGTTTGACTGTTGTTTGACAACTCTTTTTGTTTGTTTCTACTTAACAACTTCTTCTGTTTAACTCTGCTTGCTTCTGCTTGATTCAATTTGAAGGAATGAATCTTTTAGGCTGCTTGACTCCGTTTGACTGCTGTTTGACTCTAGTTTGACAATTTTATGCTTGTTTATGCTTGGCTACTGCTTGATTGCTGTTTGTTTCTGCTTGATTGTTGCGCTTGATCGTTGCCTGACAACTTTTTCTGCTTGTTTCTGTTTTGACTGCTGCTTACAAAAGAATGTTACATCTTTTCTATGGGGTTGTCAAATTATCGTAGCATCCCATAACTCAATAGACTTTTCTAAAGGCAAGTCAAGTTAAGTTCAAGTTGAGTCAAGTGAAGTTAAGTTAAATAAAGTTAAGCGAAGTCAAGTCAAGCGAAGTTAAAGGAACTTGTAGCAAAATCTAATGGTGAAACAAAATAAAGGCTCTTATGAAATCTTCTTGCGTTATACTAAAGTAAATAATCAATCAAATGATTGTTGATTATATTTATATCGTTTAAATTGTAATCAAAAAACAAGAGAAATTTTAGGTTGCGCCTTAATATCCAACACGTTCGGTTTGATCTGCAACAAAATAAGCTTCCGCAAATAAAAAAACCAATGCGCAAGAGCGTATGTTTCATAGATGCAAATTGTACTATTTTGTACACGATATTGAAATGTTTAGCAAGATATGCTAATTTTATGGAATTATGATAAAGAACAACAAACAGTTTGAATTGTACGCGGATTGCATAAATTTTTCTCTC
>JAIXNA010000135.1:0-441 GCA_020328135.1 Candidatus Endomicrobiellum dinenymphae | reverse complement strand
ATGTATTGCATAGAATGCCGGCATTATAAAAAAATATCTTCTTTGTGCAAAAAAACACGTATTCTCATTATAAAACTTGGCGCGATTGGCGGCGTTTTAAGAACAACTTTTTTACTGCGCGGCTTAAAAGATATCTATCCCGAAAGCGTAATATCTTGGATTGTAAATAAAAATAATGCGCTTGCGGGATAGATATCTTTTAAGCCGCGCAGTAAAAAAGTTGTTCTTAAAACTCCTGTAAAAGCAGTCCTTTCGTTGTAAAGTTTTTTTGCACAAAGAAGATATTTTTTTATAATGCCGGCATTATAAAAAAATATCTTCTTTGTGCAAAAAAACACGTATTCTCATTATAAAACTTGGCGCGATTGGCGGCGTTTTAAGAACAACTTTTTTACTGCGCGGCTTAAAAGATATCTATCCCGAAAGCGTAATATCTTGGAT
>JAIXNA010000134.1 GCA_020328135.1 Candidatus Endomicrobiellum dinenymphae | reverse complement strand
ATCATAAAATGATAAAAAATGACAAGGAGGAAGTTAAATGATCAGACCATTAGGTGACAAGCTTTTAGTTAAGCCTACGGAGGCAAAAGAAGTAAAAAAAGGCGGAATCATTATTCCTGATACCGCGAAAGAAAAACCTCAGGAGGGAGAGGTTATTGCAGTGGGAACAGGTAAAAAAACTGATGATGGGAAAGTAATAGCCTTAGATGTAAAGGCAGGCGATAAAGTTCTTTTTGGGAAGTATTCCGGAACAGAAGTAAAGATTGACGATGCGGAGTACCTCATAATGTCTCAAGATGACATTCTGGGAATCATTGGTTAATTGGTTTTTTGAGAGAAGAGGGTTAAATTTAAGCGGCTAAGCTTAAATATATAAAAACAAGGAGAAAATAATATGGCAAAACAGTTGATTTACAATGATGAAGCTCGTAAAGCTATGAAGAGCGGTGTTGATAAACTTGCGAATGCAGTAAAGGTTACTCTTGGACCTAAAGGCAGACATGTTGTTTTGGATAAAAAGTTCGGTTCTCCTACAGTTACAAATGATGGCGTAACGATTGCAAAGGAAATTGAGCTTGAGGATCCCTTTGAAAATATGGGCGCTCAGCTTGTAAAAGAAGTTGCTTCGAAAACAAACGATATAGCGGGAGACGGAACTACAACTGCCACAGTTTTGGCGCAGTCCTTAATCAATGAGGGGCTTAAGAATATAACAGCCGGAGCAAATGCAAATCATATAAAGAAAGGCATTGAGAAAGCGGTTGCTTCTGTTATTGAGGAAGTGAAGAAAGTTGCAAAACAGGTAAAAAATAAAGAAGAAATTGCCCAAATTGCTTCAATATCTGCAAATGACAAAGAAATTGGTAATTTAATTGCCGACGCAATGGAGAAAGTAGGGAAAGATGGTGTTATAACTGTTGAAGAGGGAAAATCTTCAGAAACTACTCTTGACGTTGTAGAGGGTATGCAGTTTGATAGAGGATATAGTTCGCCTTATTTTGTAACTGATACAGAAAGAATGCAGGGTATTTTAGAAGACCCTTACATAATAATTACAGATAAAAAGATTAGCTCAATGCAGGAAATTCTTCCTTTGCTTGAAAAAGTTGTGCAGACCGGCAAACCTTTTGTAATTGTCGCTGAGGATATAGAGGGCGAAGCGCTTGCAACTTTGGTTCTTAACAAAATTCGCGGAACCCTAAAAGTTATAGCTGTAAAAGCTCCAGGATTTGGTGATAGAAGAAAGGAAATGCTTCAAGATATAGCGATTCTTACAGGCGGCGCGGTTATTACAGAAGAAACCGGATTGAAGCTTGATAAGGCTACGCTTGAACTTCTTGGTCAGGCAAAGAGAGTTGTTGTAGATAAAGAAAATACAACTATAGTTTCAGGTCTTGGCAACAAGAAAGAAATTGAAGCAAGAATATCTCAAATCCGCAAGCAGATTGTAGATACAAAGTCGGATTATGATAAGGAAAAACTTCAAGAAAGACTTGCAAAATTGGTTGGCGGCGTTGCAGTTATAAATGTAGGCGCGGCGACCGAATCAGAAATGAAAACAAAGAAATTTAAGGTTGAAGATGCTTTAAATGCGACAAGAGCAGGCGTTGAAGAAGGTATAGTAGCAGGCGGTGGAGTGGCTCTTCTTAAGGCTCAAGCTGTTTTGGAGAAAATTAAAGCCGTAGATGCTGATGAGAAGACAGGTATTGAAATTGTCCTTAAAGCCCTTGAAGGCCCAATAAGAATGATAATTGAAAATGCAGGGATCGAGGCATCTGTAGTGGTTGACAAGGTTAAGAATTCAAAAGATGCGACTTTTGGTTACAATGCGGATACAAACGAATATGTTGATATGATAAAGGCCGGCATTGTTGATCCTGCAAAAGTAACAAGAACAGCGTTGGAAAATGCAGCTTCAATCGCAGGTCTTATTCTTACGACAGAAGCATTAGTAACAGACATTCCTGAGAAGTCTCAAAAGTCTCATATGGGAGCAGGAATGCCTCCAATGCCCGAATATTAATAGTATTTTTATTTTCTGCTACAAAAAAAAGAAGCCTCGGAATTATTCCGAGGCTTCTTTCTTTTGCGTCAAATGTTTTGTCGCGTAGCTTATTATGTCACCATGGAAGAATTTTTTTCCACCACAATTGTGTTTTTGCTTCCAAAATCTTCAACTTAACATTGCTTTTAATTTTGGCAAGTCCTACTATGGATGGAGCGTAGTGAAGATGTATTTCAAAATCATCATTTTTATAAGACACTTTTTTTACCGTGGTCGGGATAGGTATCATGTTATCGTTTTCTTTTCCGCCAATCAAGTGTACTAGATAATGTGAAATCTCTCTTTCATCGATAATAATGGATAACACTGTGTCCCCCTCTGAAATTTTCTTTGCCATTTTGCCGTTTTCATCTTCAAGTATTTTAACGTCTAATTTTACAAATCCTAAATCGTAACCAGTAAAAGAAACAAAGTTTTGTTTTGAATTGTAGTCTGGTAGTTTTTTAAATTGCGTAAGATTTAGTTCTTCATTTACAATTTCAACTTTGACTATGATAGGGTGGAAGAAAGTCTTAATTATTGTCGATACTTCATCGGAAGAAATGGAAATTATTTCTTTAATTGCTTGTTGTGTATATAATCTAAGATTTTCTTCAATTTTTTGCGTATAATCTTCCATCGCGCCCGCGTCTAATCGCGCTGAAAAAATTGCTTTTTCAAAAGAAAACCAATCAAGATTTGTGGATATTTCGTAGATTGATGGATTGTGAGAAAATGTTATACTGAAACGTAATATATCAGATGTCTTCATATTCGCGGCTATATGCATAAGACCATAGATATTTTCTTTAGGAAAAATTAATTTTATTTTAAATACCGTTGTAAATTTTAAAAGAAACCCTATCGTTGTTATAGCTTTTTCAATATTGTTATCCGAAAGAGAAAGCGCAAGTTCTGCTTCGGATTTTTCGCAACCTGTTTCTTCCATCAATAATTTTATATGATCTTTTTCTTTCACAGTTTTTCCGTTCTAAATATAAAGTCGAGTAACTTTGATATCGATGTATCAACTTTACAAAATATCTCGTCAGATTTCGCCTACCATCCTCTCGTCAACCCGCTGAAAAAGTGGTGTAAGAAGTCCTCGAAAAAAGGTACAATCAAGCGAACATATAAGCTTTATCAAGCCAATGTAAAACGCCGCAACACATCGCGCATTTTAGGAAATTTAAAGTAGTTGCAAGTAATGRAGCGTAGTTTTGTAGTTTAAAGACTTGAGATCTCTTTGCGTATTATACCAAAAGCCCATCTTTTGAT
>JAIXNA010000133.1 GCA_020328135.1 Candidatus Endomicrobiellum dinenymphae | reverse complement strand
TCGCTTAGATCCATAGAGCTAGTTGACTATCCCATTTTAGGCGTTTTGAAGGAAATCGCCTATAAATCTTATAATATTTTTCGCGAGTTCTAAAATTGTCTAAAAATGTGGATCGAATGCGCTCTGAGATAAGAATCTTTGGTACTTTTGTTTTGTCTGACAAAAGTTCGAAGATAAATTTGACTTTATCTCTTAAAAAAACATAGAATAACGCCGTTATGCC
Source organism: Candidatus Endomicrobiellum dinenymphae (assembly GCA_020328135.1). Classification (GTDB taxonomy): domain Bacteria; phylum Elusimicrobiota; class Endomicrobiia; order Endomicrobiales; family Endomicrobiaceae; genus Endomicrobiellum; species Endomicrobiellum dinenymphae. The sequence goes on along the minus strand of JAIXNA010000133.1, from coordinate 3,106 downwards.
AACAATTAGAATCAATTCAGAAAAATGCAAAGGCTGCGGTTTGTGTATAAAAGCTTGCCCTAAGCAATGCGTAACTTTTTCAAAGCAATTTAATGAAGTTGGATATCATTGGGCAGTTTTAGAAAAAGAAGATGCCTGCATAGGATGTGGTTTTTGCTATATGACATGTCCCGACGTTTGTATTGAGGTTTATAGATGAAGAAGCTTACTAAAGGAAATGTTGCTCTCTGCGAAGGAGCGATTGCAGCAGGTCTTAAATCTTATTTTGGTTATCCCATAACGCCTCAAAATGAAATTCCAGCCTATCTTTCAAGAAAAATGGTTGAGTTAGGAAGAGTGTTTATTCAAGCCGAATCAGAAATTGCAGCAGCAAATATGGTTTTAGGAGCAGCCGTTACAGGCGCAAGAGCTATGACTTCGTCATCTTCTCCTGGGATATCTCTAAAACAAGAAGCAATTTCTTATATGGCAGGAATGGAAGCGCCAGCGCTTATAATTAATGTACAAAGAGGCGGTCCAGGTCTTGGTAATATTTCCGGTTCTCAATCAGATTATTTCCAAGCTGTAAAAGGCGGCGGACACGGGGATTATAAAATAATCGTCACATCTCCAAACTCCGTCCAAGAAATGTATGAAACAGCTTATGATGCTTTTGATTTAGCTGAAAAATACAGGACTCCTGTTATGATACTTACAGATGGTATAACTGGACAAATGATGGAACCCGTGGACTTCAATAAACCCGAAAGAACAGATTTTATTAAACAAGATTGGGTTTTAGACGGCGCTAAAAACAGAGAACCCAGATCGGTTAAATCTCTCCTTATGAGAGAAGGCGCTTTAGAACAACATAATATCGAACTGCAACGGAAATACGACAATATAATTGAAAATGAAGTTAAATATGAATTACATACGATTGAGGATGCCGACGTTATTTTAATCGCTTACGGCATTTCTTCAAGGATAGCCAAATCCGCAGTAAAACTTGCAAGAAAAAATGGCGTTAGAGCAGGACTTTTAAGACCAAAAACATTATGGCCTTTTCCTTCAAAAATAATAAACTCTATTGCTAAATCTAGTTTAAATTTTTTAGTTGTTGAGCTAAATCACGGACAAATGATTGAAGATGTAAAACTTGCGGTTAACGGCAGATCTAATGTTGAATTTTTGGGCAAAGCCGGCGGCGGACTTGTTACAGAACAAGAAATACTAGAGAAAATTAAATATATTATAGCCAACTAACTTTATATTGGCATATTGCATCAATATAAAGTTAGCCGACTATAGGGCAAGTTTTTAGTTTTAGGGAATCTATGGAAAAAATATTATCAAAACCTCAAAGTTTAAAAGACGCCGTTTTGTCTTACTGCCCCGGATGCGGCCACGGCATTATTCACAGACTTGCAGCCGAATGCATAGATGAACTAGGCGTAAGAGAAAAAACAATCGCCGTAGCTCCGGTAGGTTGCGCAGTGTTTGCGTACGATTATTTTAATTTTGATGTTACAGAAGCCCCCCACGGAAGACCTCCAGCTGTTGCTACAGGTATAAAAAGAACAAATCCAGACAAGTTTGTATTTACTTATCAAGGCGATGGAGATATCGCGGCAATCGGAATGTCAGAGACCATACACGCGGCAAATAGAGGCGAAAATATATCTATTATATTTGTAAACAATGCAAATTACGGTATGACCGGCGGGCAGATGGCGCCAACAACATTAATAGGTCAAGTTACAGAAACTACGCCTTTTGGAAAAGATGCCAAAAGAGAAGGTTATCCTATAAAACTTTGCGAACTTCTTTCAACATTGGAAGGAACAACATATCTTGAAAGAGTTGCTATACATAATCCACAAAATATAATAAAAGCGAAAGCAGCAATAAAAAAAGCTTTTCAGTACCAAATTGATGGGAAAGGTTTTTCTTTAGTCGAAGTTATTTCAAATTGTCCGGTTAACTGGGGTATGACGCCCCTTAATTCTGTAAAATGGATTGGAGAAACATTCATAAAGTCTTTCCCTCTTGGATTAGTAAAAGACACTAGACCTCTTGCATAACTTAATATATAGAAAGACTAGAAACAAAAAAAAGGAAGCAAGAGAGAACAAGCGGAAGGAATGGATTGAAGCGGTTAATGAGAGAGAATAAGAGGGTATTTTATTTAAAGAAGCAGGAATTTATACAAGAAGAAGTATAAGATACTCGGCATTTAATACTTAGTTGCACAAGTGGTCTAATGTTAAAATTTGATGCATGAAATATAATTATCACAAAATAAAAAGCAGATGGTTGAATTATTCAGTCGTCTGTTTTTTTACTTGTTGTTTTAAATCCTTAAACCATTTAATCTAAATATTCACGCAACGACTTACTTCTACTTGGATGTCTTAATTTTCTGATAGCTTTTGCTTCAATTTGTCTTACCCTTTCTCTTGTTACACCAAACTTTTTGCCAACTTCTTCAAGAGTGTTTGGATAGCCTACATTTATGCCGTATCTCAGGCTTATAATTTCTGCTTCGCGCGGAGACAGAGTGTTCAAAACTTTTTCGAGTTCAAGCTGCAGTCTGTATTGCTGCGTTTTAGCCACAGGATTTGGACTGTTTTGATCTTCTATAAAATCCTCTAAACGCGAATCATCTTCTTCCCCTACAGGCATTGCAAGAGAAATGGGCTCCTGCATCATTTTTAATATTCTTCTGATTCTGTCGGTTGAAAGCCGCAATGCTTTTGAATACTCTTCTATCGTAGGCTCTCTTCCTATATTCTGCTGATATCTCTTTTTAACTTTTGTAAGCTTTGAAATAAGTTCTTTCATATGAACAGGAATTCTTATAGTTCTCGACTGATCTGCAATAGCGCGATTAATAGATTGTCGTATCCACCACGTAGCATAAGTTGAAAACTTAAAACCTCTTTTCCATTCAAATTTTTCTACTGCTTTCGAGAGACCAAGATTTCCTTCTTGTATCAAATCTGACAATTCCAAATTGCTAATACCGATATGTTTTTTTGCAATCGAAACAACAAGTCTAAAATTTGCTTCAATAAGTTTCATTTTAGACTTGTTGTTTCGATTGCAAAAAAACATATCGGTATTA
>JAIXNA010000028.1 GCA_020328135.1 Candidatus Endomicrobiellum dinenymphae | reverse complement strand
TTGTTTAATTCATCTAATCAAAATTTAAATAAAATAGGGAGGAACGATCCTTGTCCGTGCGGGAGTGGGGAAAAATATAAAAAATGTTGTAGAGTTTGAGGAGTTTAAATATGAATTTTACTTTAGCTTATGTTAATTCAGTTAATAGTTTTGTGTAATTGTGAAAACTAATCGAAATTTTGATTAGATGAATTAAACAAGGGTAAAGGTGCACTGATGTGAATATTGACCATCTGTTTATAAAATTTGTTAACCACAACCCAGAAAGATTGTATGGCTTAAAAGAGCATGTTTTAATTGACATAAGTCCTATATATAACAAGGAAAACTTAAAGAAACTTTTAATTATGGACTAGCTAATTTCAAGAGTATAAGTGTTTGTATTCCCGACGAGGTCTCGACATATACCCTTGTATTTACTGGAAAGATATGAATGGAGTTGATTTTGGTGTTGCAAAGGGAACGGGATGCGGTATTGGATTGCAGTAAGTCAGGGATACGTTAAAAACTATGAATGTTCAGATGCTGATTAAACCTGAAGAAAATGTGGATACAGAATTTATTTTCATATTTTCGATAGAGGCGCCAAAATGGTTTGCAGACAAAATAAAATTGCGCAAAGCGATACAGTTGTTGTATTAGATGATGACGTATTAGTTCATGACATGTGGGAGGGTCGTTTTTCATAGCATTCTAGCGAGGCATCAGTTAAGTATTTTACGCGAGGCTTAGAGGCTGTTGATTGTGTAATTTCACTAAAGGAAAAGAATAAAGTCTTTTTGTTGTCAGATTACGAATCAAAAAATCAAGAACTAAATGGGATAGACGTAATAGAAAAAAGCAATATGCAAAAGCGACATATACTTGTCACAGGAACTCAGATGTCAGAAATAAAAGATTTTAACGAAAAAAGTAAATTTCTTAAAATGTTTAATAAAGCGTATTTTAATGATATTCTCTTGATAATTTTATGAAAATAATAGACTGTAAAAGGCTTGTTTTGTGTATCGCCACAGGTTTGTTGGCTGCAGCTGCCTTTCCGAAAATAAATTTATTTTTTTTGATGTGGGTAGCTTTTGTACCGTTGATTTATGTAATGATGGAATCAGGGTATAAAGGTTCTTTTTGTTATGGATTCATTTCAGGATTTGTCTTTAATGCTGTAGGTATGTACTGGCTTTATTTAATGCTTTATTTTAACACAAAATCTTGCGTGCAGGCTTTAATTGTGTCTAGTCTTTTATGGATATATCTTGCGCTGTATTGGGGTGTTTGGGGCGGATGTTTGTGTTTTATAAGGAATGTCATTTCCAGAAAATCTGGGTACGATGTAATTCAAAATATTTTGTTGATTATTTCCGGCGCGGCTATGTGGGTCGTTCTTGAACATATCAGAACATATTTTCTTACAGGTTTTTCTTGGATGCTTATAGCATATTCGCAGTTTGAGTTTACTTCAATTGTACAAATAGCTGAATTCACCGGTGTGTATGGGGTATCGTTTATTTTGATGTTTTGTAATTTATGCTTCTATTTTTGGATATCAAAAAAGGTCAATAAGTATTTTTATATTGCTTTAGTTTTGATCGTTGCGTTTGTAATATTTGGAGCAGTTAGATCAAATAGATTTAAATCTTTTGATGAACAAGAATTTTCGGTATCTATTGTACAACCAAATATCAATCAGAATGAGAAATGGGATGCTGCTTTTAGGGCGATAATATATTCCAATCTCAGAAATTATGCTTCTGAAATTTCTAAAAATAAAACTGATTTAGTTTTATGGCCGGAAACGGTGCTTACGGAGCTTGTTCCTAATAATGCGAGAGTGTATGAGTCAGCAAAAGAGATTACAACTCTTGCTGGTGGCTTAAACATTGTAGGCTCTCCGTTTTCTGATGACGGAAAAAAAGTATATAATGCTGTTGTATCTTTTGAGAACGGCGGCGATTATAAAGCTGTCCATAAAAAAAATTGTCTTATTCCTTTCGGAGAGTATGTTCCATTTAGAGAATTGTTTGCACAATTTTTTAGTGTTATAAATCATATGGGCGATTTTGAAAGAGGCACAGATACGAATGTTTTTAATAATGGAAAGCTACATGTTGGTTCGACAATATGTTCAGAAAATTTCTACCCTGATATTTCTAGAAGATTTGTGCTTTCCGGGGCAAAAGTCCTCTCCAATCATACAAACGATGGATGGTTTTTTGACATGGCGGCTCCTTTTCAGCATTTTGCCATGAACGTGTTCAGGGCGGTTGAAAATCGTAAGGCAGTGCTGGTATCTGCAAATTCAGGAATTTCTGGGTTTGTTGAAGCATCGGGGGTAATTGTTAAACGAACTCAGTCGTGTAAAAAAGTTTTGCTTAGAGAGACGTTTTTTCAAAACGATTTCAAAACTTTTTATACAAAGTTCGGCGATTTGTTTGTGTGTGTTTGTATAGGATTTATCTTGTCTGTGTTGCTATTGAATCATAAATGTAAAAAAGAGGTTTCATGCTTGGACAACAGAAAGAAAGAATAGATGCTTTGAGGGGGTCCCTTTGATATAGATTCAAAAACAAATAGAATCAAAGAACTCGAACGGAATATATCTGACGCAAATTTTTGGAACGATCAAAACAATGCCAAAAAAGTTATGGCGGAGCTTGATGGTCTAAAAAATATATGCAAATTGTGGAACGATATGAGCTTGCAGGTTAAAGATTTAATTGATTTAAAAGAACTTGCCAGAATTGAAAACGATGAAAATATTCTAAAAGAAGTTGAAGACGGCAGCAAAAAACTTGAGAAAGAACTATTTGCTTTTGAAACTAAAACGAAACTTGGCGGACAGCGCGATAAAAATAATGCGATTATCGCTATACATGCAGGCGCAGGCGGCACCGAATCTTGCGATTGGGCGCAAATGTTAGTGAGAATGTATTCCAGATGGGCAGAAGATAGGGGTTTTGAAACTGAAGTTGTTGATAGTTTAGACGGAGATGAAGCTGGAATAAAAAGCATAACAATGATAATAAAGGGTGAATATGCTTATGGTTTTTTGCAGTCTGAAATAGGAGTTCACAGACTTGTAAGAATTTCTCCATTTGATTCTAATAAAAGGCGGCATACTTCATTTAGTTCTGTTGACGTTATTCCTGAAGTTGACGATAATATCAATATAGTTGTCGAAGATAAAGATATAAGAATTGACACTTATAGAGCTTCCGGCGCAGGCGGGCAGCATATCAATAAAACAGATTCTGCTGTGAGAATCACGCATTTTGCAACAGGCATAATTGTTCAATCCCAAAACGATCGCTCTCAGATTAAAAACAGGGCAACTGCGATGAAACTCTTAAAAGCCAAACTCTACGAATTTGAACAGGAAAAGCAGCGTGCTTCTTATGAAAAACACTATAACGAAAAAGGCGCTATAGAATGGGGAAGCCAAATACGTTCTTATGTTTTTATGCCATATCAGCTTGTGAAGGATCATAGAACCGAATACGAAACATCTCAAGTTAACTTGGTGATGGATGGAGAGATTGACGGTTTTGTTAACGCATATTTATCTTGGAAATTAGAGAAAAAGAAGTAGTACCTCTCCGGAATATTTTGAAAAAAGCGCTTATTTTTCAATGATTTCTTGTTTTGACATTGCGCTGTTATTTTTGGTAGAATCCCGAGGATATCTACATAGTAGATAGTGCGTATTTTATTAGGTTGTCATTGTTCTTATAAAAGGGGATTGGAAATGCAATTTGTCAAAGAAGGTTATCCGTTTATTATAATTCCGCTTGTTTTGGGATTATTATTGTTTGTTTCAGGATTTGGCGTAGTTGCAAGCATGATAGGTATTTTGTGTATGCTAGTTTCATTGTTTTGCTTATATTTTTTTAGAGATCCAAAAATAGATATAACAAAAGGTAATGGTTTAATTCTGTCGCCTTGCAATGGCACTGTTTTAGAAGTAAGCGAAAACGAAACAGAAAAAGTTATCAGGGTATTTTTATCTGTTTTAGATGTACATTTACAACGCTCGCCTGTTGCAGGGAAGGTTGTAAAAGTTGAGCATAAGCTCGGAAAATTTCTCAAAGCTATGGAACCGCAAGCGCATATAGTAAATGAACAAAATATCATAACAATAGGAAATGAAAACGGGACATATCTTGTTAAACAAGTCGCAGGGGTACTTGCTAGAAGATGCGTTGTATGGGTGAAGTCCGGCGATATCTTAAATACCGGCGATAAAATAGGTGTTATAAAGTTTAGTTCTCAGGTTGATATGCACATGCCAAGAAATGTTAATATTAAAGTTAAACAGGGTGATAAAGTTGTGTCTGGGATAACAATTTTTGCAACTCTAATGGATTCTTCAAGCTAGGAGTTTGTCATCGAGGGTCTTTAATAGGCGACAACGATATGTGTCTTTGTCGTCAATATTGAGCACAGCGAAATATCCAGAAGATATGTGCCGATATAAAAACGTTTGACTGTAATCAAATAGGGAATTGCGATGAGCGAAAAACTTAAAAAAGGTATTTATATAATACCCAGTCTTTTTACATGCGGTAATATGTCTTGCGGTTATTTATCGGTGATGTCGTCAATCGACGGAGATTTTACAAAAGCAGCATGGCTTCTCGTACTTGCGATAGTTTGCGATATAATGGACGGTAGGGTTGCGAGACTTACAAGTACGACAAGCGAATTTGGAATTCAACTGGATTCTTTAAGCGATTTGGTGTCCTTTGGCGTTGCGCCATCTGTGATGATGTATCAGCTTGTTTTAAATAAGATGGGAAAGATTGGTATGACAATTGCGGTGCTGTTTGTCTTATGTAGCGGCTTAAGACTTGCAAAGTTTAATGTTCAAGCCAAAGATAATGTGACACATGCTTCTTTTATGGGATTGCCTACGCCTGCTTCGGCCGGTCTTCTGATATCATTTGTTCTAAGTTATGAATTATTAGATCCCGGGCAGTCTTTAACGTTTAAGACGATACCTCTCTTGATGAAAAATATGCCTATTTTTTTTAAAACAATGCCTGTTGTAATGATAATTTTATCTTGGCTTATGGTTTCAAATGTCCAGTATGTTTCATTTAAAAAAATGAATCTTTCAAAACCTAAAGCATTTAGACTTTTAGTTTTGATAATAATATTAATATTTCTTATGATTGCGTTTCCGCAAAATATCATTTTTGTATTATTTATTTTGTATGCTCTTTCGGGGATAGTATTTACTGGGGCAAGGTGTTATAGAGCTTATCAAAGAAAAATTAGTTTGAAAAAGGGAGGGCAATAAATGATAACAGAGCAGCTTTTAATTTTGATTAAACCGGATGGAGTTAAAAAATCTTTAACAGGAAATATTTTGACTAAACTTTCAGAAGCAAGAATGGTTATCATAGGTGCAAAAGCGGTAAAAGTAAGCAAAAAGCTGGCAGAGGCGCATTATTATCAGCTTAAAGATAAGCCATTTTTTGGCGAGCTTGTAGATTATATTCAGGGTAAAATATACGGCGAACCTTGGGATAGAGTTATAGCGTTTGTATATCAAGGAGAGGATGCCATTGCAAGAATGAGAAAAATTGCCGGTGCAACGAATCCCGAAGAAGCAGATCCTATTTCAATCAGAGGCGCATACGGAAGAATAACAACAAAAGGAGTTTATGAAAACGTTGTCCACTGTTCTTCAGATCCGTCAGAAGCAGAAAGAGAAATCAAGTTGTGGTTTCAGCCAGACGAGATAGTTAACTCAATATATCCTACGAAAAAAATTGTTGCAGGGAAAGGAGAAAAAACTGTTTGGGCACAGTTTGAATGATGCTTTTACAAGGAGAATAAGATATGGCAACGTCAATTGAATTGTTTATAAAAGAAATGCAGGATCTTTTGCAACCGGATGAAGTTTATATAATGGATGGATCTCAAGAAGAAGCCGAGAGATTAACAAGTCTTGCTCAAAAATCTGAAGTTGACGGAAGGGTTGTTTTAAAAAAGCTAAATGTGCAAGAATATCCAAGTTCATATTATCATCGTTCAAATCCAAACGATGTTGCTCGTACAGAGCATTTAACTTTTGTTTGTACTCCTACGAAAGAGCAGGCTGGACCAAATAACAATTGGTTGGAGCCAAGCTCAGCGAAAGAAAAAATGATGGGACTTCTCAAAGGTGCAATGAAGGGAAGGACGATGTATGTTATACCTTTTGTTATGGGGACTCCTCAATCAAAGTATGCAAAGAACTGCGTTCAAGTAACGGATTCTGTATATGTTGCTTTAAGCATGAGAGTTATGTCTCGCGTTGGTAAACAAGCTGTTGAAAGAATCAGCAATTCTTCCGATTTTTTTAGAGGAATACATTCAATCGGCGATGTAAATCCTGATAGAAGATTTATTATGCATTTCCCTCATGAAAATCTTGTTATGAGCTTTGGTTCCGGTTATGGTGGGAACGCTTTGCTAGGCAAAAAGTGCTATTCGCTTAGAATAGGTTCTTACTTAGGCTATCAGGAAGGGTGGCTTGCCGAACATATGATTATCATAGGCGTACAAGCTCCTGATGGAAAAGTAACATATTTCCTCGGAGCTTTTCCATCTGCATGCGGTAAAACTAATCTTGCTCTTTTAGAGCCTGTAATTGAAGGTTATAAAGTATGGACACTGGGGGACGATATAGCTTGGGTTAATGTTGGTGAAGATGGGCAGCTTTATGCAATTAATCCTGAAGCGGGATTTTTTGGGGTTGCTCCGGGGACAGGCGTAAACACAAATCCTGTTATGATGAGAACTCTTAAGAATGATAAGTTTTTCCCTACTTTATTTACGAACACGGCTGTTGATAATAGCAATAATATTCCTTGGTGGGAAGGTGTTTCTAAGGAAATTCCATCAGATTTAACTGATTGGCAGGGACAAAAATATGATAAAAATTCAGATAAACCTGCCGCTCATCTTAATTCGAGATTTACTGTTTCAATTTATAATTGTCCAACGCTTTCCCCGGAATACGATAACCCTAGTGGTGTACCTATTTCAGGTATAATTTTTGGGGGGCGCAGGCGAAGCACTATTCCACTTGTGTATGAAGCAAAAAACTGGAACGCCGGCGTATTTACAGCATCTATAATAGGTTCGGAAACAACCGCAGCCTCGACGGAGCAGGTAGGCGCTGTCAGGCGAGATCCGATGGCTATGCTTCCTTTCTGTGGGTACAATATGGGTGATTATTTTCAACACTGGCTTAATATAGGCAAAAAAGCGAAAAAACTTCCTAAAATATTTATGGTAAACTGGTTTAGAAAAGATGAAGATGGTAAATTTATGTGGCCGGGCTTTAGAGATAATTCTAGAATCATAAAATGGATGATAGACAGAGTCGAAGGAAAAACCGGAGTTGTAGAGTCTGAAATAGGCTTGTTTCCGGAAGATAATGCTATAGATTTAAATGGTTTAGATATCAAAAAAGAAACAATGGCAAAATTGTTGAGAGTTGATAAAGAAGATTGGAAAAAAGAAATAGTAATGATAGAAGAGTTTTACGCTAAGTTTGGCAACAAAATACCGCAAGAATTAAATAATTATTTGGCAGAACTTAAGAATAAACTTGGAGTGTAATTTTTGTAGATACTTTTTTAATTCCCCTTTCTTTGAAAGGGGTGGCGATATCGAAGGTATTGCCGGGGACATCGAGAGAGCGGTAGGCGTTTATCCGCGAATGTCTTTTATCGGGGAGAGCATGTGAGATCAGAAATTCTTTCTCGCTGTGAGAATATTTTTCATGTCGACTACATGTGAAACTTAAGAAAACAAAAAGACCGTTGTTTTTAAAGCAGCAGCTTTTTCTTGGTTCTGATCAGAAATTATTTCTTTATTTCTGCTACAAGCCTAGATAATCTTGCTTTTTGGTTTGAAGCTGCTTTATGGTGTACTACATTCTTCCTTGCTGCTTTATCCCATCGTGAAAATGCTACAGCCAACTGCTCTAATGCTACCTTTACGTTGTTATTCTTCACAGCAGTTTCAACTCTCTTTATCGCAGTTCTTATTTTGCTTTTAGTTGCTGCATTTCGGTCAGTTCTTCTCTTCGCTTTTCTTGCTTCTTTAAGAGCAGATGTATGCCTGCCCGTTTTAAGTTTTGCCATTTTACCCCATCCTTTCGAAATCTTGTTGAAAATATCGTACCTAACAACTCAGGGATTATACATTAAATTCGACAACGTAGTCAATTTTAACATTGTAGTAAATTCCCCTTTCTCTGAAACAAGCTGTTCTTCCTTAGCAACCTGACCCTGAAGGTCTTAATCGGAGGGTGGCAGTGTGTGTTGTGTCATAAGGCATTTGTTGAAAAACCTCAAAAACACGCATCGCGCATTTTGAGAGCTGGTACAATGAAGTTAATAACGCCAAAGAGTTTGGCTTAAGCCAAACTCTTTGGCGTTGGAGTAAATCATACAAGATGCAACAAAATGCAGTATGACACAACACACACTGCCACCCTCCGATTAAGACCTTCAGGGTCAGGTTGCTAAGGAAGAACAGCTTGTTTCAGAGAAAGGGGAATTTACTACAATGTTAAATTCGACAACGTAGTCAATTTTAACATTGTAGTAAATTCCCCTTTCTCTGAAACAAGCTGTTCTTCCTTAGCAACCTGACCCTGAAGGTCTTAATCGGAGGGTGGCAGTGTGTGTTGTGTCATAAGGCAT
>JAIXNA010000229.1 GCA_020328135.1 Candidatus Endomicrobiellum dinenymphae | reverse complement strand
GGGGAAAGGTTCTTGGAAATTAAAGAAATATAAAGAAAGCGACGTTTTTTCTTTTTATGTGAAAAATACAACCTTGCCGTTAATAATAGCAAATATGTCTGAAGATCGACGCTTCCCTTTAGAACGCGATAGCAATAAATTGTCGCTTATAGCAGTTTCCGTTGAGCTTAATAGCGCTTTTTGGGGAACGCTTCAAGGAGCTTCGCGCTTAAAAAATTTTTTTAGCGAAGAAGATTTAAGACAATTATCGTTATTGTCAGGTACAATTAGTACGATTTTGAATAATTTTTATTCATACAAAAAACTGCAAGTACTTGCAATTACAGACGGCGTAACGGGTCTTTATACGCATGCCTATTTTAGTGAAAGACTCAGAGAAGAACTAAATCGTTTGCAGAACAATAATGTATCGTTGTCTTTGGCTATGTTGGATATGGATTTTTTTAAGAGCGTTAATGATCAATACGGGCACCTCGCCGGGGATTCTCTTTTGCGTCAGATTGCGGCGCTTTTACGTTCAAAATTTAGAGAAACGGATTTTATTGCAAGATATGGAGGAGATGAATTTGTTTTTGTGATGCCTCATACAAATTCAAAAGAAGCGTCAAAAGTTTTGGAAAAAATAAGATTAGTAATTGAAAAAGAAAGATTTTTCTTGCCAGTAGGAAGTTTGCCGCCGGTTAGAATAAAAACAACGGGAAGCATCGGATTTGTTTCATTAAATAAAAAAAATCCTATTTCTGAAGAAGATCTTATAAAAAGAGCGGATGTCGCTTTATACAAGGCAAAGCAATCCGGCAGAAATAGAGTGGCGCAGTATTGCGATGAATAGAAAAATATTAATTTTAATATATATACTTTTAACTCTGGCGGTTTTGTATTTTTTAATGCCTTTTTCCGGAGGCGCTATTGTTTGGGCATCTTTCATTTCCTTGGCGGGATTTTATTACGCGCATTGGTTTAAGAGAGCTGTTTTTATTACTTCTTCAACAGCATGCGCGATAACTCTTTTT
>JAIXNA010000132.1 GCA_020328135.1 Candidatus Endomicrobiellum dinenymphae | reverse complement strand
ATAATATATCCTTTTACCTCAACATTTKGACATTATGATATCATAATGTCCAAATGTTGAGGTAAAAGGATATATTATTAAGACAATTAAGATAAATACTTTTTTCATATTAAAATACACTATCTAAAATAATCCCAACCATCGCAGTAAAAGACACTGTCAATAAAATTGCCTTGTAGTCAATACATAAAGAATACTGAGTATATAAACAAATCGTCCACGCTGCAAGAAAACCAAATCCTGAAGCCATTAATGATAAAAAAACATTTTTAAAAAGAATTTTACATCTTGACTCTTCAGACATGACATGGGATATACATTTAAAAATTAACAAAACACAAATAACTGTTGCAAAAATGAAAAACAATTTCTGATAAAATAATATCAAATTTTTAATATCGACATACTGTTTAAATAAYGATAAATCAAAAACTATCTCATCGACATCTGCAATAGTCTCTAAACTGCTTCTCATTTCCAAAAGAAAATTTTCATCAGGGGTTGAATTCGGCGCGACTACAGCATATGCTTGTATTGCTTTTGCGTCATCAGGTACAGAAATATTTTTTAAAAACGGATTTTTTTCAATAGCCTTTAAATAAGCTGCGGATGCATCCACATATTCTTTTACGGACACAAGGTTTGACATTTCAAGTTGTGATTTTATTGCCACATCTTCTTTTTCATTATTATTAAAAAACACTATCACATCAAGATTTTTCGATAGCGACAAAGCATAATCTTTAAGTTGGCAATAATGGTTTGCAATCAAAATAAAAAAAGCGCAACAAAATACAATACCGCAAAATTTTACAACCTCAGACATTGTTTTCGCCATAAATCTTCCGTTTTCCATATTATGATCAATCAATTTTACTTCCAAATCATGACCAAAACGCACGAAAAAGTATTTTATGATTTACAAGGAAGTGTTACGGATTTAAAATGAGGGACCAACAATTTCATCATACCTCATATCAACAAATAGGCAGTTACACAAAAAACGAACAGCACGGCGCATTCTGTCATACTGCGCCCACAACAATCAAAGCAGTCAACGTCAATCAAATCAGCACGTCACCAATGCCCGCCTACCATACCGCCCATTCCTGTTACTGAAGCCACAAAACATATAGGTTTTCGTTCACACATTTATGGAAAAGCTTTTTTGCCCTTTCCATTGAAAGTAAAAAATCCTTACCGGTTTTCTCCATTTTTATTTTAAACGCCTGAATATGCATGGAACCCTCCATCTACAGCAATAATACTGCCAGTAACAAAACCCGATGCTTCTTCATCGCAAAGCCACGAAAGCGCGCCAAATAAATCATCTACCTGCCCAAAACGTCTCATGGGCGTATGGTTAATAATTTTGTGCGATCTTTCTGTAAGAGAACCATCAGGATTTGTTAAAAGTGTTTTATTTTGATTAGTTAGAAAAAATCCGGGCGCGATAGCATTTACACGCAACCCATGTTCCGCAAAATGTACTGCCAACCATTTTGTGAAATTATCAATCGCCGCTTTCGACGCGCTATAACCAAGCACCTTAGTCATTGGACATTGCGCCGCCATACTTGAAAAATTTATAATTACAGCGCCTTTTACGCCAAGCATACGTTTTGCAAAAATTTGTGTAACGAGAAATGTTCCTAGAAAATTCACAGAGAAAACTTTTTCTATCTCATTCGAATCAAGGCTAAAAAAAGAACGAACTTTTGGATTATTCAAGTCATTAGGAGTAAAAGTTTCATTTGTGGTATTAGCGTTAGGCATATTGCCGCCTGCGCCATTTATAAGTATATGATACTGCCCAAAATCTTTATATATCTGCTCTTCTGTCTTGATAAGACTTCCCTTATCAAGAACATCGCAACCATACGCTTTTGCCACATTACCGGCAGTTATAATTTCATCTGCGGCGCGTTGCGCATGTTTAAGTTCTCTACTTAAAACAGCTATTCTAACGCCTTTTGAAGCCAATTCTTTTGCATAAGCGCTAAGCAACACGCCGCCGGCTCCGGTTATGACAGCCACTTTTTTGTTCCATTCCATGCCAAACCTCCCTTTACGCGTTGATACAAATACATATCTATATCTCTAGCGCTAAGTCTTTGACCAGACAAAACACACGAAAAGCATTTTATAGCGAGAGACAAGTTGTCCTAGCTTACCCAACCCCTAACCCTGACCTCTCCCCGCAAGAATGAAACAAAAGGAGAAGCGTGAAGAACAACTGGATTGCGACGATAATTAATAAATACATATCTTTACACGCGTTTGTAGCGGTCTCGCTGGCATTTTACTCAATCTATGTGCTAAAATTCTATCGTTTTCTGACCCGGATATTCGTTTATCAAAGAATATCCGGGTCAGAAAACGATAGAATTTGCGGTTGCCGCCAGCAAGTTTTTTAACCTCGTCAACTGAAACTTGATTATAATCGCCCTCAATGCTGTGCTTCAAACAGCTGGCGGCAACCGCAAATTCTATCGTTTTCTGACCCGGATATTCGTTTATCAAAGAATATATCAGTCCGGCGCCAAAAGAATCGCCTCCGCCTACGCGATCAACAATATGTATCATATACTCTCTACTGAAGAAAAAATCCTTACCATCATAAAATATTGCCGCCCATCGATTATCATTAGCAGAAACAGAACTTCTAAGTGTTATTGCCACTTTTGAGAAACCAAATCTTTTCTTTAATTCCTGCGCTACTTCTTTATAGCTATCATAATTGACTTTGCCAGTAGATACGTCCGTATGCTTTGCTTTTATATTAAAAACATCGCTTGCATCTTCTTCGTTTGCTATACAGACATCTACATATTTGCAAAGTTCACCCATAACTTTGCCAGCTTTCTCTTTAGTCCATAGTTTATTCCGATAATTCAAATCGCAACTAATAGTGATTTTTTTTTCTTTGGCAATTTTACAGGCTTCAATACATATTTGCGCTATATTATCGCTTAGAGCAGGCGTAATGCCTGTAAAATGAAACCATTGTGCATCTTCAAAAATTTTATCCCAATTAAAATCTTCTTTTGAAGCCGTAGCCATGGAAGAAGCTGTTCTATCATAAATAACTTTAGAGGGGCGTTGACTTGCGCCTTTTTCCAAAAAATATATGCCAACACGTTCTCCGCCGCGCATTACAAAAGAAGTATCAACACCGTATTTCTTTAAAGAATTTATCCCCGCCTGTCCTATTTCATGTTTTGGCATTTTGCTTACAAAAATTGTTTTAAGTCCAAAATTTGCTAAAGAAACGGCAACGTTAGCTTCTCCTCCTCCATAAGTGGCGCCATAATTATCGGTTTGTACAAAACGATAATATCCTTCAGGCGCAAGTCTAAGCATTAGTTCCCCAAACGCTATTACTTTCTTCGA
>JAIXNA010000003.1 GCA_020328135.1 Candidatus Endomicrobiellum dinenymphae | reverse complement strand
ACCACAATTTCGCCGAGTCTTTCGTTGAGACAGTGCCCTCTTTGTTACGCCATTCGTGCAGGTCGGAACTTACCCGACAAGGAATTTCGCTACCGGTAAACCGTTATAGTTACGGCCGCCGTTTACTGGGGCTTAAGTTCAGAGCTTCGCTTGCGCTAACTCCTCCCTTTGACCTTCCAGCACCGGGCAGGCGTCAGACCCTATACATCATCTTGTGATTTCAGCAGAGTCCTGTGTTTTTGCTAAACAGTCACGAGGGCCATTTCACTGCGACCTATGTTGCCATAGGCACCCCTTATCCCGAAGTTACGGGGCCAATATGCCGAGTTCCTAAACGAAAGTTATCTCGCGCGCCCTTTGTTCCGACCTGCACGAATGGCGTAACAAAGAGGGCACTGTCTCAACGAAAGACTCGGCGAAATTGTGGTACCCGTGAAGACGCGGGTTGCCTGCGGCTAGACGAAAAGACCCCGTGGAGCTTTACTGTATCCTAGTCTTGAATTATGGAAGTAAATGCGTAGAATAGGTGGGACCCTTTGAAGCATGGCTTTTGGGCTGTGTGGAGGGACAATGTGAAATACCACCCTTTTAGTTCTGTGGTTCTAACTTCTATGTTTGAATCGACAGGGAGGACATGGTTAGGTGGGCAGTTTAACTGGGGCGGTTGCCTCCTAAATAGTAACGGAGGCGTTCAAAGGTACCCTCAGGACCAATAGAAATGGTCTCTAGAGTGCAAGTGCAGAAGGGTGCTTAACTGCGAGACATACACGTCGAGCAGATGCGAAAGCAGGAACTAGTGATCCGGCGGTTCAGTGTGGAATTGCCGTCGCTCAACGGATAAAAGCTACCCCGGGGATAACAGGCTTATTTTCTCCAAGAGTCCATATCGACGAGAAAGTTTGGCACCTCGATGTCGGCTCATCCCATCCTGGGGCTGGAGTAGGTCCCAAGGGTTTGGCTGTTCGCCAATTAAAGGGGTACGTGAGCTGGGTTCAGTACGTCGTGAGACAGTACGGTCTCTATCTACCGTGGGCGCAGGAAACTTGAGAGGACTCGTTCTTAGTACGAGAGGACCGGAATGAACATACCTCTGGTGTTTCGGTTGTTCCGCCAGGAGCATTGCCGAGTAGCCAAGTATGGACGAGATAAACACTGAAAGCATATAAGTGTGAAACTCACCTCAAGATAAGGTTTCCCTGAAGGGCACTTGCAGACTACGAGTTTGATAGGTTGGGAGTGGAAGTGCAGTAATGCATGTAGCTAACCAATACTAATCGCCCGCATGGCTTGGTCACATTTTCTAATCTTTATGTGAATATTGTAAAAACGCGGTTTGCCTACACTGTTTAGGTTTTCAGTATTGTTCTTTAGAATTGAAAATATTTCCGGTGGTTATTCCGATGGTGTCACACCCGATCTCATTCCGAACTCGGAAGTTAAGCCCATCAGGGCCGATGGTACTTGGACCGCAGGGTCCCGGGAGAGTAGGTCGCTGCCGGATTATATTTTTAGATTGCTATTGTAGTCAAAGACAGTAAGATGTCGCAAGATATCAAAAGAGAGCGATAGCCCTCTTCTTACCGAGACGAAGCTCTTGTTATTTTGAGTTCTAAAACTTCTCTCGTGAGAAGTTTTTTGTTTATATTAAAAAAATGTTTTCTACAACGACACCAGAGTGCTGCTCTACGTGGATATGATAGACATTCTAGGTACGCGTATCTTTCAGTTGGCGTGATGTGTTTAAGTGCTATCGTAAAAAAGGATTATCATTTGATATTTGCGGCGAATTTGACTGGCCGATCTTTGGATTACAGCAAAGCGATATGCTTTTTGATGATCTAAAAATCAAGTCACGAAACGTAAAGACCAAAGGTTATGGTCTGAGATCGTCCGGCAAAATTTCTAAAGGATTTGAAAAAGTTGTGTTTTTTGTTGGTCCTTTTGTATTGATTGTGACGGTTATGATAAATAGGGAAAACCCGTGTACTTTCATCTCATGGAAACTAAGAATTATACACTAGAATTAGATGTTCAATTAGGAGTATCCTATTAATAAGCTGATTGTTGAGATTGAAAATAGGAGTAAAAAATGCCAAATGTAAAGAATCAAGAAGTTGTAAAGAGTTTAACTGAAAAATTTAAAACTATGAAAGGCATGGTATTAACAGAATACCATGGTCTTACAGTTGGAGAAATTTCAGAACTTCGGTCTAAACTTCGTTCGCTGGGCAGCGAATATGTTGTTGTTAAAAATACTTTAAGCGGAATAGCTCTTAAAGAAGCAGGTATTGAAGCTGGTGCTAATTTTTCGGGTCCCACAGCTCTTGTTATTGAGAACGGAGACGTGGTATCTCCTGCAAAAGTTGTTTTTGATTTTGCAAAAACACATGCTAAGTTGAAAGTCAGAGCAGGTTTTTTGGATGGAAAGTTTGTAGATGCTGCAGTTGTTGAGCAGTTGTCAGCTCTTCCTTCAAGAGAAGTTTTGCTTACGAAAATGTTGGGCAGCATGAACGCCACTATAACAGGTTTTGTAAATGTGTTAGCGGCAAATATCAGAGGATTTATTACAGTATTGGATGTGATTTCAAAAAAACAAGCAGCGTAGTACTTGTCTTTTGAGTTTAGAAAGTGTCTTTTGCAGTTATACTTTCTTATGCTCCGGTTCATTTGCATAACAGAGCAAACTTCGCCGAAGCAGACGTCGCCTAACTGCAAAATGCTTTACACTAAACAATGGAGGTGAGATTTGATGGTCGTAAAGCACTAAAAAGCAAAAAAAGAAGTCAATAACTGGAGGATAGTAAAATGGCGGAGTTATCGAAGGATCAGTTAATTGAAGCAATTTCATCGTTGTCGGTTATCGAACTTGCAGGGCTTGTAAAAGCATTAGAAGAAAAGTTTGGTGTGTCAGCGGCAGCTCCAGCAGTTGCAGCAGCGGCAGCTCCAGCAGTTGCAGCAGCGGCAGCTGAAGAAAAGACAGAATTTAACGTTGTTCTAACAGGTGTTGGCGCGAGCAAAATCAATGTTATTAAAATTGTAAGAGAAGTTACGGGTCTCGGACTCAAAGAAGCGAAAGACCTTGTTGACGGTGTGCCTAAAATGGTAAAGGAAAATATTGCAAAAGCTGAAGCCGAAGAAGTAAAGAAAAAGCTTACAGAAGCAGGCGCAACTGTTGAACTTAAGTAAATTTGAATGGATACTTTGCTTGGTGTTAACAGCAATCAGATTAGATAGTTGTCCGAAAGCCGAAGGCTTGAAGGGTTCATTTTTTGGATATTCCGACTCGCTTAATATGAGACAACAAGCTGGTTGTTATGTTTTTTGTCCGTCATTCTGAACGAAGCGGAGAATTCAAGCTCGTCATCCGTTTCTAACAAATTGAAAGATAATGGCACTTCAGTTTTGTCTGACAAAAGTACGAAGAATTTGACAAGTAATATTTATTGTGTATAATTATAATAGTAAGTGTTTGTTTACTGTTTATATATAAAATAGAGAACAGGTTGAAAATAATGAATAAAGTTAACTTTGGGAAAATTGAGGCTCCAATAGATCCGCCACCTCTTTTAAAAATGCAAAAAGATTCTTTTGCCGAGTTTCTGCAGCAGGACGTTCCTCCTGAAAAAAGAAAGTTCCGAGGACTTGAAGGTGCYTTTAGGGATATATTTCCTCTGACAAATTGCGATGAGAGTTTGGTTTTGGAGTACGTTTCTTATTCTTTTGGCGAGCCAAAATACTCTGTCGAAGAGTCCATTGCCAGGGACGCTACGTATGCTTTGTCTTTAAAAGTCAAATTAAGACTTATGCATAAAAAAGAAGATGGTAAGGAGAAAGAGCTTTCAGAACAGGAGGTGTATTTTGGCGATATTCCTTTGATGACTGATACAGCCACGTTTATTATAAATGGAGCTGAGCGTGTTGTCGTCAGCCAAGTTCATCGTTCTCCCGGAGTCATTTTTGAAGAAGATGAGGAAAAAAGAGTTACCGTTGTTGGCAAGCCTTTGTTCTTTGGGAGAGTAATTCCTTACAGGGGCGCATGGGTTGAATTTGAATTTGATCAAAACGGTATATTGTATGTGAGAATTGATCGCAAACGGAAAATTTTTGCGACCACTTTTTTGCGTGCATTAGGTTTTGAAACTGATGAAGAGATTTTGAATCTTTTTAAAGAGATCAAGGAAGTGTCCTTGGATGCTTTGTTGACTTCTCTTGCAGTTGAGTATCTTGCAGAAGATATTTACGATAGAGTTACCGGCGAAATAATTGCAGATTCCGGGAAGGAATTGAAAGAGGATTTGATAAAAAAACTTCAGACAAAGGGTTTTGCAACAGTATCGGTGTTAAAAGATATTTCTATTCTTTTAACGTTAAAGAAAGACACAATAAAAAGTCAGAAAGAAGCAGTTAATCACATATATAAGGTTTTAAAAACCCAAGAGTTTATCATGCAGGAAAGAGCACAGGGTTTCTTGGAAGAGCTTCTTTTTAAATCCGTGAGAAGATACGATTTAACAACTGTTGGAAGATATAAAATATTAAAGAAGCTTGCCCCTATTTTTAAATATTACGAAAAGAACTTTAATTTGCCAACTCCCTCGGATGTCAAGAGAACCTTAACAAGAGAAGATATAGTAGCTACGATTAAATATTTCTTAATGCTTTACAACGGTGAAACTGAATTTACTGAAGGCAAGCAGACCATTAAGATTGGTTTGGATGATATTGATCATTTGGGAAACAGACGTGTAAGATCTGTCGGTGAGTTGTTGGAAAATCAAATTAGAATTGGGCTCGTTCAAATAGCAAGACTTGCGAAAGAGTATATGAACAATCAAGATAAAGCTAATGTTACCCCAAGATCTATCACAAATATTACTCAATTTGCAGTTCAAATAAGAAAGTTTTTTGGAACTTCACAACTTTCCCAGTTCATGGATCAGATAAATCCTCTAGCAGAGCTCACTCATAAAAGAAGACTTTCGGCATTGGGGCCTGGTGGATTGAACAGAAAGAGAGCAGGCTTTGAAGTCAGGGACGTTCATCATACCCACTATGGAAGAGTTTGTCCTATTGAAACTCCAGAAGGTTCAAACATCGGGTTGATAACATCTTTGGCAACCTTTGCAAGAGTAAATCCTTACGGTTTAATAGAAACGCCGTATAAAAAAGTAGAAAACGGAAAAGCGACTGATAAAATTGAATACTTAACCGCGGACAGAGAAGACGAATTCTTTGTTGCGCAGGCAAATACTCCTTTGGACAATAATGGAAATATTCTGTCAGATTCGGTTCAGGGACGTAAATGGGATGATTTTTTGTTTCAGTTGCCTGCGAAAGTTGACTATATGGATATTTCCCCAATGCAGGTAATATCTATTTCAGCGGGATTGATTCCTTTCTTGGAACATGATGACGCAAACCGAGCGCTGATGGGTTGTAACATGCAGCGTCAGAGCGTTCCTTTATTGGTAGCCGAACGTCCTCTGGTTTCAACAGGTATCGAGGAAAGAGTGGCGAGAGATTCCGGTGTGGTTGTGGTTGCTAAATCAGATGGAGAAGTTGTGTCTGTTTCTTCCAATGAAATAATGATTTATTCAAAATCTGGTGAAACAGAAGTGTATAGATTAAGAAAATATGCTCGCTCTAACCAAGATACGTGTATTGATCAAAAGCCTTTAGTGGTTTTGGGTGATGTTGTTAGGAAGGGGCAAATAATAGCAGATGGTCCTGCGACAAGCGAGGGGCAGCTTGCTCTAGGGCAAAACCTTCTTGTGGCATATATGCCCTGGGATGGATATAACTTTGAAGACGCGATGTTATTATCAGAAAAATTAATACAGGACGATAAATTTACTTCAGTTCATATAAGAGAATTCCAAACTGAAGCGAGAGAAACAAAAGGTCGGTCTGAAGAAATAACGAAGGATATTCCAAACGTAGGATCTGAAGATCTTTTGAATCTTGATGAAAATGGAGTAATTAAAGTTGGAACAATGGTTCAAAGAGGCGATATTCTTGTAGGGAAAACATCTCCTAAGGGCGAGCAGCAGACAACTCCTGAAGAGAGACTTTTAAGAGTGTTGTTTGGTAAAAAAGCGGAGGATGTGCAGGATGCGTCTCTTAGAGTTCCACCGGGAATATCAGGTAAAGTTATAACCGTAAGAACTTTTATAAGACTTGAAAAACTTACAGCGAAAGAGAAGAATAGAAGATTGGAAGAAATGCACGATGCTTATGAAGTGACAAAAGCAAAGTTGCACAAAGATAAAAAGGATCAGATTGCAGTCGCTAAGAAAGCCGAAATATCAAAAATAGAATCTCTTTATGCAATGAAAGAAGAGATATTAAGGCAAAGTTACGCGTCTGACAAAGAAAGACTCAAGAAGGGTGACGATTTGCCTGTTTCTGTAAACAAAACTGTAAAGGTTTATATTGCGGCAAAACTTAAAATTCAGGTCGGAGATAAACTCGCAGGAAGGCACGGTAATAAGGGCGTCGTTGCAAGAATTCTCCCCGTAGAAGATATGCCAAGACTCCCTGATGGAACGCCAGTTGACTGCGTTCTTTCTCCTCTTGCAATTCCTTCTCGTATGAACGTAGGACAGCTTCTTGAAATTATGTTAGGTTGGGCAGGAAAAGAACTTGATATTCAGATGATTACTCCGGTGTTTGATGGCGCAACTGAAGAGCAGATAAAAGACTATGTAGGAAAAGCAAAAGCGAAGTTGTTGGAAGGGAAGAAAAAGATGTTGGTTGCTCGCGGACTAAAAGGCAAAGATCTTGAAGCATCTTTGGATAAATTTGCGGCTGAAAGTTTACCTACAAGCGATTGCAGAATTACTCTCTATGATGGGAGAACGGGCGATCCGTTTATGGAAAAAGTTACTGTCGGCGTTATGTATGTCATGAAGCTTAACCATCTTGTAGAAGATAAAATGCACGCCAGATCTACAGGGCCATATTCTCTTATTACTCGTCAGCCGTTGGGCGGAAAAGCTCAGTTTGGAGGGCAGAGATTTGGAGAAATGGAAGTGTGGGCTATCGAAAGTTACGGGGCGGCTCACATATTGCAGGAATTTTTAACAGTAAAGTCAGATGATGTTGACGGGAGAGTGAAGATGTATGACTCAATCGTTAGAGGCGAGTCGATATCGAAGCCCGGTGTTCCCGAATCCTTTAAAGTTTTGGTAAGCGAGCTTAAAGCTCTGAGTCTTAACGTTGAACTTCTGAACGGCGAGCGCGATAATCAAGAAAAAACGAAGGGTGTTAATAAAAATAATGGCTAAGATAAACTTTCAAAACCAAAAGAAAAAATCAGATAATCTCAATTTTGCAAATTTTGATGCTGTTAAAATAACTGTTGCAAGTCCTGAGCAGATGCAGACTTGGTCTTACGGTGAAGTTAAAAAGCCTGAGACGATCAACTATAGAACATTTAAACCGGAGAGAGACGGTTTGTTCTGCGATAGAATTTTCGGACCAACAAAAGATTGGGAATGTCATTGCGGAAAGTATAAGTATATAAAACACAAAGGAACGGTTTGTGACAGGTGCGGAGTTGAAGTGACTGAATCCAAAGTAAGAAGAGAAAGGTTTGGTCATATTGACCTTGCCGTTCCTGTGGCTCATTTGTGGTTTTTAAGAAAACCTCCTTCAAGAATAGGAATTCTTTTAAATATGAAAATTTCCGATTTGGAAAGGGTCGTTTATTATACGAAGTATGTTGTAACCGAAAATTTAAAAGATCGTGCAGGAATTTCTTCTATTGTTGAGAAAGGAATGCTTTTAAAAGAAGAAGAATTTGATTTGTTTAAGTACGGAATCAATAGTCCTGTGGTAAGAGAAGAATTTAAAGGTATATTTGACGGCATTGTTGCTGAAGAAATAGTTTTGAATTCTGATTCTTCAAAAGCTTTGAAACAGCTTAAGCTCTTGGTAAAGGAACAAGCGGATTTGGCAGGAATTTCTTCTGACGAAGTTGCAAGAAAAATAATCGCAAACATTGAAAAAGGCGATACGTACTACAAAGTTTATTTCAAGCCTCACGCAGTGTATTATTACAGCGATTTAGATTCGTCAAGTCGCAGTGAAATAAAGAAAATCCTTTTTGATAAATTTGAGAAAGGCGAAACTGTTTCGATAACAGAGCCAGATAAAAAAATCAGAGTAGAGTTTTTTGATATAGAAAAGGACAAAGCTTATAACGAGCTCAGAAAAGATGCAGATGCCCTTAAAAAATATGAAGGACATTTAAGAATCGAAGTGTCAAAAAGCGATATTCCTTTCATAAAGAATTTTTCAAAACCTAGCAGCGTTGTATTGCTTGAAGAAAGCGATATAAAAAATATTCAGAATGGTTATGGCGATACTTTGAAGGTTAATATCGGCGCAGCTGCAATTAGGAAGCTGCTAGAAGAAATTAAGTTGGATGAAGAAGCAAAAGCGATTCGCGCTGAAATAAAGAAAACAAAATCAGATGCCGAAAGGGCAAGACTTATCAGAAAACTTAGGGTTACGGAGGGATTTTTAAATTCCAACACAAGGCCTGAGTGGATGATTCTTACTACTCTTCCTGTAATACCACCGGATTTAAGACCGTTGGTTGCTTTAGACGGCGGCAGATTTGCAACGTCTGATTTAAATGATTTGTATAGAAGAATTATCAATAGAAACAACAGACTCCGCCATATTGAGCAGTTGAAAGCCCCCGCCGTTATGATAAATAATGAGAAGAGACTTCTGCAGGAAGCTGTTGACGCTTTGATAGATAACGATTCAAGAACAAGACCTGTAACGGGTGCCGGCAGTAGAGTGCTTAAGTCCTTGTCGGACACGCTTAAAGGCAAACAAGGACGTTTCAGGCAAAATCTGCTTGGTAAAAGGGTTGATTACTCTGGAAGAAGCGTTATCGTTGTTGGCCCTAACTTGATGTTAAGTCAGTGCGGACTTCCTAAAGAAATGGCGTTGGAACTTTTCAAGCCTTTCATTATTAGAGAATTAATAAAACAAGAAAATGTAACGCTTAAATCCGCAAGAAAAATGCTTGAAAAGGGCGACGCAAAAGTTTGGAATATTCTTGAAAAAGTAACGCGAAATCATCCTGTTCTTTTAAACAGAGCTCCTACACTGCACAGACTTGGTATTCAGGCATTTGAACCTGTTTTAATTGAAGGAAAATCGATACAGCTTCATCCTCTTACTTGCACGGCTTTCAACGCAGATTTCGACGGAGACCAGATGGCAGTCCATTTACCTATTTCTCTCGAAGCTCAGCTTGAAGCAAAAATTTTGATGATGGCTACGGGGAATATTTTGTCGCCGGCATCAGGAAAGCCTATTGCCGTTCCTTCTCAGGATATGGTTTTGGGCAGCTACTATCTTACGAAGGAGAAAATAGGAGTTCCGGGCGAGAGTAAGATTTTCTCATCTGTTAGTGAACTAATGAGCGCCTATCAGTCCGGAAAAGTAGATTTACAGGCAAAAGTTAAAGTTGCAGGAATTACAAGTATAAAAGATGAAAAACTTAAGGAACATGAACAGCTAGATGTTACAAAATGGAAGAATTATAAGACTGAAGACGGCAAAGAAATTTTGAATTATACGACTGTCGGAAGAGTTATATTTAACGAAAAACTTCCCAAAAACGAAGACGGTTCGTGCGCTCTGGATTATCAAAACAAATACGTGACCAAGAAAGAACTCGGAAATCTTGTTGACAGATGTTATAAAGAACTCGGACAGTTTAGAACTGCTATTCTTTTGGATGAAATAAAAAAGTTGGGTTATAGATATGCGACACTAGCCGGCGTTTCTATTTCTATAGACGAAATGAAAGTTCCTCCAAGAAAAGAGAAGATGGTAAAAGACGCAAAAGCTAAAATTAAAGAAATTGAAAAACAAGCCAAGCTTGGTTTGATAACAAAGTCGGAACGTTATAATAAGATCATCGATATTTGGACTAGAGTTACTGATGAAGTTGCGGATATAATGTTTGATGAAATGAGAAAAGAAGAGGCGGAAGTTTATAAGCCGGGCGAAAATCGTTTCAACTCAATACTTATGATGGCAGATTCAGGAGCAAGAGGGTCTAGACAGCAGATAAGCCAGCTTGCAGGTATGCGCGGACTTATGGCAAAACCTCAGAAGAAACTTGCCGGAGGCATCGGAGAGATTATTGAAACCCCGATTCTATCGAATTTTAGGGAAGGGCTTACGATTTTGGAATACTTTATTTCAACTCATGGAGGACGTAAAGGATTAGCGGATACTGCTTTGAAAACATCAGAAGCTGGCTACTTGACAAGAAGACTTGTTGATGTATCTCATGATATTGTTGTAAGGGAACATGATTGTGGAACCGTAAATGGCGTGTTCATTGGGACGTTGTGCAGCGGCGATGAAATCGTTGAAAAAATAGATGAACGTGTTGTGGGTAGGATAGTGCTTGATAATGTCGTCGATATTGTTCGTGACGAAATCATAGTAAAAAGGGGAGAACTTATAACTTATGAAAAAGCTCGGAGGCTTGTTGAAGCAGGCATAGACAAAATTGGTATCAGAAGCGTTTTAACATGCGAGTCCGAACATGGTGTGTGTGCGAAATGTTACGGTGTAAATCTTGCAACTGGAAAACAGGTTGAAGTTGGCGAAGCTGTGGGCATTATTGCGGCTCAATCGATTGGCGAGCCTGGCACACAGCTTACTCTTAGAACTTTTCATATCGGCGGAGCTGCAAGCCGCGTTGTTCAGCGTTCAGAAATCTATGCTGAAAATAGCGGTACAGCTAATTACTATAATTTAAAAACCATTAAGAATAGAGATGGCGAAACTGTGGTGTTAAGCAGAAACACGGAACTTGCATACACGGAGTATCCGGTTCATCGCAGACAAGTTTACCAAATACCTTATGGGGCGGTAATTGAGGTTCAAGATGGTCAGAAGATAGAGATTAAAGTTGATGCAACTACAGGAATGAAAAAAAATATATTGATAGCAAAATGGGATCCACACTCAAAACCAATTATTTCGGAATTTGAAGGAGTTGTGCATTTTGTTGATGTAAAAGACGGCGTAACTTTGCAGAAGGAAAAGTCAAAAATAACCGGACAGATTGAAAGGGTTATCATCGAGCATCCTGCTGATAGAAAGAGTCCTAGAATTGTTATTAGGAAAGATAACAAGGTTGTGGTGGAGTACCCTCTTCCTGTTGATACTACGCTTGTTGCTCATGACGGCGATAAAATTGAAGCTGGTGATATTTTGGCAAAAATTCCTCAGGAAGTTTCGAAGTCAAGAGATATCACGGGCGGTTTGCCTAGAGTTGCAGAATTATTTGAAGGAAGAAGACCTAAAAATGCAGCTGTTGTTTCAGAAATCGATGGGGTCGTTCGATTGGGCGGATCTACGGCAAAAGGTAGTATAAAGGTTGAAGTAGAAAATGTTGAAACGCAGATGAAGAAAAATTATCTCGTGCCCGCAGGGCGACATTTGGTTGTTTACGAAGGCGATAGAGTTAAAGAAGGCGAAGCTCTTTCCGACGGCGCGGTAAATCCTCATGATATTCTTAAAGTTAAAGGTCCTAAAGAAGTTCAGGAATATCTTGTTAACGAAATTCAGCAGGTTTACAGACTTCAGGGTGTAACAATAAATGACAAGCATATTGAAATTATAGTCAGACAAATGCTATCTAATGTAAGAATAACTGATTCAGGGGATAGTCAGTATCTGAACGGCGAAATCGTTTCGAAACGCAAATATGGAATTGATAGAGAAGCCGTTAAAGCTAAGGGGGGCAAAGCTCCTGTAGCACATCCGATTTTGTTAGGCATAACAAAAGCCTCGTTATCTTCAGATTCATTTATTTCCGCTGCATCTTTCCAAGAGACAACTAGAATTTTAACTGAAGCTGCTGTTTCAGGTCAGATTGATTACTTGGTTGGATTGAAAGAAAATGTTTCTATAGGACATTTAATACCTGCGGGAACCGGACTTGCTGAAGCTAAATTAGTAAGAAGAGATAAATAAATTTATTCGAGGAAATAAAGATAATGCCAACGATTAATCAGTTGATTGCAGATGGAAGAAAAGACGTAATTAAGAAAACAAAATCGCCGGTGCTGAAAGATTGTCCGCAAAGAAGAGGTGTTTGCACAAGAGTTTATACAACGACCCCTAAAAAACCTAACTCTGCTTTGAGAAAAGTCGCAAGAGTAAGGCTTACGTCAGGATATGAAGTTTCTTCATACATTCCGGGCGTAGGGCATAATCTTCAGGAGCATTCGCTTGTTCTTATTCGTGGTGGACGTGTAAGAGATTTGCCCGGTGTTCGTTATCATATTGTAAGAGGAACTTTGGACACAATTGGTGTCGAAGGTCGTAAACAGAGTAGAAGTAAGTATGGAACCAAGAAAGGCAAAGCCACAGCTAAATAGTAGAACTTGTCTTTTGAATTTTTGCGTTGCAAAGCCCTCGCTCATTTGCCATCAAAAAAGCAAACTTCGCTTAGTTTTGCTTAGCAAAAAGTTCAAAATACTGCGTTCTTAGTGTAAAATTGGAAGTGACGACCCGTAAAATAAATGGCAAACGCAGGCGCTGCGTACTTATTTAAGGGAAGCTAAAAATGAAAAGAATCATAGTTCTTGTTTTGTTTTCCGTTTTTTTAGTTCTTGTGCTACGGCTGGAAGAATGAATGATCTTAGCTTGGGAATGACAAAGCAAGATGTTTTGAAAGTTGTTGGCAAACCAAATGCCACCGTGGCGCAAGGTGGTTATGAATATTTGATTTATTTTTTGTATGATACAGGCCGTCATGCGTGTAGTGGTATAAAGCGAGACTATTTTGTTCGCTTAGTTGATGGCGTTGTTGAGTCGTACGGTAGGTCGGGTGACTTTGATAGTACAGATAGTACGATAAAAGTAGGAGTTTATCACAAATAAAGATATAAATAAGAGTTTAAAAATGGACTAGAGGATATCCTTGCTTGGTTTTGCTTAGCAAAAAGTTCGAAATACTGCACTTTTAAATATAGAGATTAATGTTGATTTCGCGGCAAGTTTTGTCTAAACCCAAAGTTCTTCGCACTGAAGACAAAGTGTAAAGTTGAAAGTGAAAAGTAGCGGAGTTTGTTGTCGTTCTGAACGCAGCGAAGAATGTATGTCGTTATTCTTCTTTCACTGAAAGGGGCGGCAGTGCCGTTAGGCATTGGCGGGGTATGTATAAGAGGAGAGAGTGGCGGCGTAGCCATCGTGGGTGTTGGGGGTTAAGTGTATACATCTCATCGCAAAATGTTTTGTGCTGTTGTTGGTCATTCTCGTGAAAACGAGAATCTATGTTAAAAATAAGCAATAAAAAATAAAGAGGTATTAAAAGTAATGCCACGCAAAGCGTTAAAACCAAAAGAGAAAAGAGGCTTGCCGGAACCGGATGCAAAGTTTGGGTCGGTGATTATAGCTAGATTTATCAACAAGCTCAATTTTGAAGGTAAAAAAAGTACAGCTGAATCAATTATGTACGATTCTTTTGACGTAATAAAAGATAGAACCGGCGAGGATCCAGTTGCAGTTTTTAACAGAGCGTTGGAAAATGTAAGACCGTTTCTTGAGGTGAGACCGCGCAGAGTTGGTGGAGCTACATATCAGGTTCCTATGGAAGTTCCCACGGTGCGCTCGATTACTCTCGCTATCAACTGGCTTATAGAAATTGCAAGAAGCAAAACCGGAAAGCCTATGCACGAAAAACTTGCACAAGAGCTCATTGACGGTAGCAAGAAGGAAGGGGCCGCTATTAAGAAGAGAGAAGATACTCACAGAATGGCGGAAGCTAATAAGGCTTTTGCCCACTATCGTTGGTAGATGGATGTGGAACTTGTCTTTTGAATTTTTGCGTCGCAAAGTCCTCGCTCACTATGCCGTGTTTTTAGATATGGATATTGATGTTGGTTTCAGGTTTAGTAGCTGCAAGTCTCATTTAAACTCAAAATGCTTCGTGCCGAGAGGCAATTTGTTGTCATTATGAAAGTCAATGACTCGGAGGAATCCATTCTTCGTTAATGGGAGTTCTTTGTGTTTGGCTGTTTTGTTAATTGGTATAAATAGTCGGCGTGGTATAATGAGTGGCGATCAGAAGAAAGGCAAAAAGAATTGGTTTTTTAATCATGCCCATATATTCTTCAGGAACAACCGCTTCGGTTTTCATGAAAGGAATTGACCTAGAGACAAATAAAAATATTTTTCAATAAAACAAAAGGGAAGAAAATGGCTAGGGAATATCCTTTAAATAAAATTAGGAATTTTGGAATTGCGGCTCACATCGATGCCGGTAAAACAACTACTACGGAGAGAATTCTATACTATGCTGGAAAAACTCACAAAATTGGAGAAGTCCACGAAGGTGCTGCAATTATGGATTGGATGGAGCAGGAGAGAGAAAGAGGTATTACAATTACTTCGGCTGCGACATACTGCAAATGGCAGGACATGCAGTTTAACATCATTGATACTCCCGGTCACGTTGATTTTACCGTAGAGGTGGAGAGATCTTTAAGAGTTTTGGACGGCGCAGTGGTTGTGTTCGATTCTGGCAATGGAGTTGAGCCTCAGTCTGAAACCGTTTGGAGACAAGCTGATAAATACGGCGTTCCAAGAATTGTTTTCTCAAATAAAATGGATAAAATTGGCGCAGATTTTTTTATGGTTATAAACGACATAAGAGAAAAACTTGGAGCGATGCCCCTTCCTATTCAGATACCCATTGGAACTGAGTCTAACTTTCAAGGTATCGTCGATTTAGTAACTATGAATGCACATGTCTGGTCGGGAGAAGAGCTTGGCGCAAAATTTGAAATAGTGGATATTCCCAAAGATTTAGAAGAAAAAGCTTGTCATATGCGCTCTGAGATGATAGAACTTGTCGCAGATTACAGTGACGATGTGATGAATAATTTTATGGAAGGAAAAGAGTCAACTGTGTCGCAGATAAAACAGGCAATTAGAAATGCAACTCTTCAGATAAAATTAATTCCTGTGCTTTGCGGAACAGCATTTAAAAACAAAGGCGTGCAACCTATGCTTGACGCGGTTTGCGATTATCTGCCGTCTCCCCTTGACAGGAAAGCCTTCAAAGGAATAAATCCTGATACGGGCGGAGCTGATGCCAGACCGGTTGACGATAGCGCTCCTTTTAGCGCTCTTGCGTTTAAAATTCAGGCAGATCCTTATATTGGCAAACTTACATACTTTAGGGTATATTCAGGGACATTGGAAAGCGGTTCATATGTTTACAATCCTGCTAAAAATGCAAAAGAAAGAATTTCTCGTATAGTTCGTATGCACTCAAATAACAGAGAAGAAGTTAGGTCTGTAAACGCGGGGGATATTGCCGCTGCAGTAGGTTTGAAAAGCACAACTACCGGCGACACGCTTTGTAGTGAAGAAAATTCTATATTGCTTGAGTCTATGGATTTTCCCGAGCCGGTTATCGACGTTGCAATTGAACCTAAATCTAAGACTGACGAGGAAAAACTTGGAGTTGCTTTAAGCAGACTTGCGGAAGAAGATCCTACGTTTAGAGTCAGAACAAACGAGGAAACCAATCAGACGATTATTGCGGGCATGGGCGAACTTCATCTTGAGATTCTTGTTGATAGAATGAAAAGGGAGTTTAACGTTCAGGCAAATGTCGGAAGACCTCAGGTTGCTTACAGAGAAACAATTAAAAAAACTCAAGAAGCAGAATCAAAATATATCAGACAAACCGGCGGGCGTGGGCAATACGGTCATGTTATACTTACTGTTGAGCCTCAAGATTCCGGCAAAGGCTATGAGTTTGTGAACAAGATTGTCGGCGGTGTAATTCCTAGGGAATATATCCCTGCAATTGACAAAGGCATTAAAGAAGCAATGACCTCGGGAACTTTAGCAGGATATCCTGTGGTAGATGTTAAAGTAATTGTTACCGACGGTTCGTTCCACGAAGTTGATTCGTCAGAAATAGCGTTCAAGATAGCCGGCTCTATGGCTTTTAAGGACGCATGTAAAAAAGCAAATCCTATTATTTTGGAACCTATTATGAAAACCGAAGTGGTTGTTCCTGAAGAATATATGGGCGATGTAATTGGCGATTTAAATTCAAGACGCGGTAAAATAGCGAGCATGGATTCTAAAAATAAGATGCAGCATATTAAGGCAACTGTGCCTTTGGCGGAAATGTTTGGATATTCGACATCTCTTCGTTCTCTTACACAGGGAAGAGGAAATTACAGCATGGAACCATCTCACTACGAAGAAGTTCCGAGACAAATTGCTGATAAAATATTAGAAAAAACAACTAAAGCATAAAGGGAAAGGGGAAAATTTAAAATGGCGAAAGAAAAATTTGACAGAAGTAAGCCGCATGTAAACATAGGTACGATAGGGCACGTGGACCACGGCAAAACAACGTTGACGGCAGCGATCACGAAAGTGTTGGCGGATAAAGGGTTGGCAGAGTATGTG
>JAIXNA010000228.1 GCA_020328135.1 Candidatus Endomicrobiellum dinenymphae | reverse complement strand
CTTGTTTCTTTAAATCCTTGACACGATTTTTTTATTTGAGTCGCGCTTAACAAAAATGGCTAATAGTAAATCTTGGTTGAAAATTTGTAACGATTGTAAAATACTTCAACATAATTTTAATAAATTGCCATTTTTGTTAAGCGCGACTCAAATAAAAAAATCGTGTCAAGGATTTAAAAAAACAAGTGAGAAAGAAGTTCGTATTTTATGCAAACAAGACGCCAGAGAAGATCGTCCTGACATTTTTGTTGATAATAACTTGTTTTTACTGCCGGTAAAAAATGGTTTTTACAACATAATAAAAGGCGAAGGATATGTTGATATTCCTAAAGTCAACACGAAAACTAAAATATATCCTTCTAAACTTGATTTTGTTTTAGAAACATCAAAAATAGGCAATTCAGAAATGCAATATTTAGATTACGCGTATGCGAGCAGTTTAATCCGTACTTTTATGAAGGACCCTTCGTTGGTTTTGACTATACGAGGCAGAAAATATACTCCCTCTTTTAGTTTTAATGCCAACAAACAAACAATAAACGTAAAGAGCGTTCAAACAGAAGTAGATGCAGGTTATGAGGGAACAGAGYAAGTGGTTTTAATTGAGGCAAAATCTTTTGCAGCTACAAATATAATTATTCGTCAGTTATTTTATCCATATAGACAGTGGCAAGAAATGACAAAAAAGAAAGTAACGACATTATTTTTTGAGAAGACGTTAAACAATAATGCTTATTCAATTTGGCAGTTTGAATTTACAAATTTCAATGATTATAACAGTATTAGACTTGTTCGTTCTGAAAGATTTGAAATAGAATAATATGAAACCAGATTTAGGCATAAATTTTGCGGGAATTAAGTTTAAAAATCCGGCGCTTACGGCATCCGGAGTCTTCGGTTATGGTTATGAACTTGCGGACTTAATTCCCGCAAAATTTATGCTTAAATCTGGTTTCATACAGTTTTATTTTCAACCTTATATTTTCTTTTAGGTTCAAGAAACATTGGTTGCGCATT
>JAIXNA010000131.1 GCA_020328135.1 Candidatus Endomicrobiellum dinenymphae | reverse complement strand
ACTAAACCCTGCTGTAAACGCCACGGGAAGAGTAGAACGCCTTGCCGCTCTTCTTAACATTTCTATTTGTTCTAAATGCGATACAAATCTAACAGCGCCTTTTTTTGAAAAACGTAGCCTTAATCGCCACGTTTTTCAAAAAAAGGCGCTGTTAGATTTGTATCGCATTTAGAACAAATAGAAATGTTAAGAAGAGCGGCGGACCATAAGAAGATTTAACCTGCGGACTAAACCCTGCTGTAAACGCCACGGGAAGAGTAGAACGCCTTGCCGCTCTTCTTAACATTTCTATTTGTTCTAAATGCGATACAAATCTAACAGCGCCTTTTTTTGAAAAACGTAGCCTTAATCGCCACGTTGAAGGCAATACAGAAATTTTAGGTTCAATATAATTTTCGGGCAAAAAACACTGCGATTTATCAAAATGCTCTGCCTCAACATTAGCAGTTTCGTTTATGCCTTTTACGTAATCGGAATACAATTCCTCTTTTGAAACCCCAAAATGTAAATGATCCCAAGGCAACGCTTCATCGTATTTTCTGTCTCTATATACATAAAAATTTAAATCTATATTGCTTTCAGCAAGAGCTTCATTCCAAATGCTATTGCTAAATTTGTCGGCCCATTGATCAAATCTTGCGCCTTTCTGCCACGCTTTATATATTACTGCCGAAAGACGTCTATCGCCTTTAGCAAGCAGAGCTTCTAAAACACTCGCTCTATGATTATGCGCTTTGACATTTGCCGGAAGAAGTTTATATAAAAAATCTATTTTTTGTTTTATTGCATCAACGCCGGTCATAGACGACCATTGAAATGCCGTCTGCGCTTTTGGTACAAAAGGCGAAACTGTAATCGTAAAATTCAGCCCTTTTGCCTCCCTCCTGACAAGTTTTACTAAACGCTCTATACCGGCTATATCCTCATCCGTTTCCGTAGGAAGCCCTATCATAAAATAGAGTTTTATAGTTTTCCAGCCCATGGCATTTGCCGTAAGCAACGTTTCAACTATTTGTTTTTCTGAAAGATATTTACCTATTACGTTGCGCAATCTATCTGAACCTGCCTCTGGAGCAAAAGTAAGAGTAGGTCTTTTACTTCTATTAATGTATTGCGCAACTTTAAGCGAACGCTTATTGCACCTTAAGGACGGCAACGAAATATTGAGATTGAATTTGCCGTACAAATTATTTGTTTCTATTAACAATTTATCCAAATATTTATAGTCGCTGCTCGAAAGCGACAAAAAAGCGACTTCCTCAAAACCTGTAGCCGCTATGCCCTTTTTAACAAAATCCAATAATTTTTCAAGGGGTCTTTGTCTCCATGGACGATAATATTTTGATGCTTGACAAAAACGACACTGACCCGGACAGCCTCTTGCAATTTCAATAGTTAATCTGTTATGCGCAGTTTCTACAAAAGGGATTATTTTCTTTTCAGGGAAATATGCATTTTCAAGATTTGAAAGTCTTTTCTTAACGACAGCCGTTACTTCGTCCGATACAGGGGCTACAGATTTCACTGTATTATCGTCATTATATTCCACATTGTACAAAGACGGAACATATACGCCTTCTATTTTTGATAATTTTTTTATCGTTTCCAATCTAGAAAACTTAGTTTTTTTTGATTCTTTACATGCGACAATTATTTCTTCTGTAACTTCTTCCCCGTCGCCCAAAACAAGTAAGTCAAAAAAATCACAGAAAGGCTCCGGATTAGTTAAAGCAGGTCCGCCCGCAACTATCAAAGGGTCATTTTCTTTTCTGTCTTTTGAAAATATTGCAATGCCGGATAAGTCTAAAATATTAACAATATTTGTAGCTACAAGCTCGCTCTGAATTGTAAAACCTAAAATATCAAAACTTTTTATTTCACTGCGCGATTCCAGCGAAAAGAGGGTAAGCTTCTCTTTTTTTAAAAGCGTTTCCATATCCCCGTCAGGGGCAAAGACCCTCTCGCAACGCGCAAGTTTTTTTTCGTTAATTAAATGATAGAGAATTTCTAAACCAAGATTAGAAGCTCCTACTTCGTAAATATCGGGAAAGCATAAAACAAAAGAAAAATCTGCAGACATATTTGCCGGATGAGAATTTAATTCGTTATTTATGTATCTTGCGGGTTTTTGTACAAAATTTAAGATTTCTTCAATTTTAGATAGTCTATTCATAATTTATATCAAGCGAAAAAGGTCGAAATAGGGCGTAGGAAATCGCCTATACACAGTCAATTAATATTTTTCTGGTCTTGGTTGATCCTATTTCTTTTTTACTTACAATTTTATACATTTCCATTCTTCAGTTTAATATCTATAAGACACAAAAGCAAACATATTATTGCCATGGTCTTTCGCCGACAATTCAGTTAAAGTTGTATCTGTAACAATTTATAGTAATATTTCAACGAAGGTTTTTATATCAACCAACAAAAAAACCAAAGAGCAGACACACTCTTTGAATTTAACAAAGATTTAAACAATTTTAAACTAGGCAGAAAGTGTGTTGCTTGTATCAGTAACTTTGAATTTAACAAAGATTTAAACAATTTTAAACCAAGAATACAGTAAAAACAACAAAAATAGAGTTATGCTCTCGCTATTTTTAACCAACAGACGCAACATCATTAAACTCTTCTTTTGTTTTTAAAGCTTCTTCTACTTCCCAGTTCTCTTCGCTTTAATAAACTCTTTTTTTTGCTTTAAAGCTTCTTTTTTTCTATAATGTTCTTCTACAATTTTTTGGGTAAGCGCTAACTTTGCCTCTTCAAGGGGCATTTTCTTAAGAGTAACATCTAAATCCCTATGCATAAAAGCTTTATAATATGAGCGTGATTCTTGTCTTGTTGTGTCCCCATCTAAAAAAATATTATCTAGATGTGACATAACCTCGCCAAAAAAATTCTCCTTTGGCGTAATGTTTTTAATATCTTCGAAGATTTTTTTCACTTTAGCATGCCGCAACTTCTCTATGCTACCATTATACGTTTTAGTAAACTCTTTTCTTTGCTTTAAAGCTTCTTCTTCTCCACAATAATATTCTACAATTTTTTGGGTAAGATCTAACCTTACATCTTTAAAGGACATATCCTTAAGAATAACATCTAAATCCTCATACATAAAAGCTTTATAACATAAGTGTGTTTCTTGTGATATTGTCTCCCCATCTGAAAGAATATCTATATGTGACATAACCTCGCCAAAAAAATTCTCCTTTGGCGTAGCGTTTTTAATATCATTGAAGATTTTTATCACTTTAACACGCCGCCACTCTTCTATGCTACCATTATAATTATACATTTTAATAAACTYTTCTYTTTGCTTTAAAGCTTCTTCTTTTCCACAATAATATTCTACAATTTTTTTGGGTAAGATATAAACCTACATCTTTAAAGGGTTTATTT
>JAIXNA010000130.1 GCA_020328135.1 Candidatus Endomicrobiellum dinenymphae | reverse complement strand
CCTAGATAAGAAGATTTCAAAAAATGATATGATTTTAAAATTTTCAAAAGATACAAGACATTATGCTAAACGCCAAAACACATGGTTTAGAGCTCAGCCAGATATTGAATTTATATAAAAGGAAAGATAATCAACTATATTATGGAAAATAAAACGTTGGTAAAACGCGCCGGCAAAACAGCTTTTGGGACTACTCTTTCAAGAATATTGGGGTATGTTAGAGATATGCTTGTTGCTAATTTATTTGGCACAGGCATGTTTGCCGATGCTTTTTACGCAGCCTTCAGAATTCCCAATCTTTTCAGACGTATGTTTGGGGAAGGTTCATTTTCAACGGCATTTATACCTGTATTGAGCGAGTATTTGCATAAAAAAGAAAAATCTGAAGTACAAAATTTTTTAAGTACAGTATTTACAATTCTTTTGTTAATATTGGCGGCAATATCTGTCTTAGGAATGTTTTTTTCGCCGCTTTTGGTAAAAATAGTAGCAGGCGGATTCTCAAACGATCCTGAAAAAATGCAGCTTACAATAGAACTTGCAAGATTGATGTTTCCTTTTATTCTTTTTATGTGTCTTGCAGCTTTTTTGTTGGCAGTCTTAAACACTTTGCATTCGTTTTTTCTTCCCGCGTTTGCGCCTTCATTATTAAGTTTTTCTGAAATTTTTTATATGCTTGCTATTGCTCCTGTAATTGTTCCGGGCAATCAAATTAAAGGACTTGCCGTAAGCGTTATTATTGGAGGCGCGCTTCATTTTTTTATACAGTATCCTAAACTTAAAAGTCTGGGATGGCATTTAAAATTTAAATTTGATTTAAAACATCCCGGGGTGAGAAAAGTTTTTTTTCTTATGATACCGTCAATTATAGGTTTATCCGTAGATCAGATAAATGCCTTGGTCGACAGTCGATGCGCGTCGTCATTAGGACAAGGACCGGTATCGGCCCTTTATTATTCAAACAGACTTATGCAGATGCCTTTGGCAATTTTTGGACTTGCTCTTGCCAGCGTTTCACTTCCTGCAATGTCAAAAGCTTTTGCCAAAAAAGATATGACAACTCTGAAAAACTCTCTTAATTATTCTGCGCGTCTTACAGTTTTTACTCTTCTTCCAGCTGCGGTTGGGCTTATGGTTATAGGACTTCCTATAGTAAAACTTTTATTTGAGCATGGCAAGTTTAGCTCTTCAGGATCAATTATGACAAACAATGCGTTGTTTTATTATTCTTTAGGTCTTCCAGCTTATGCTTTGTCAAAAATTTTTGCAAATGCGTTTTATTCATTTCAAGATACTAAAACTCCTGTAAGAGCGGCAATAGCGGCCATGATTTTGCATGTTATTTTGTGTATTGCGCTAATGTATCCAATGGGTGTTGGCGGGCTTGCTCTTGCGACGGCGGCGTCATCTTATTTTAATTTTATATTACTTGCCGTTTATCTGAAAAAACGTATAGGTAAACTTGGTATTAAACAAATATCGTTTTCTTCGCTAAAGTCTTTAATAGCGGCTGTTGTTGCTGGTATTATTGCTTGGAATGTATGTAAAATATCAGAAAATTTATTTGTCTCAGTTCCTACTGCGATAATTTTGGGATTAATAGCATTTGTTGCAGTTTCATATATTTTAAAATCAGAAGAATTAAAAACTTTTACGCGCATTTCCTCAAGAGATATAAAGCTAGGCGACTACAAATAAACGGCATAGATTTGTTATGGTAAATAATAAAAATCAAAGACTTGAGCAGATTCCAAAACTTCCCGGCGTTTATATAATGCGCGACGGGATTGGTAATATAATATACATAG
This sequence comes from Candidatus Endomicrobiellum dinenymphae, assembly GCA_020328135.1. GTDB lineage: Bacteria > Elusimicrobiota > Endomicrobiia > Endomicrobiales > Endomicrobiaceae > Endomicrobiellum > Endomicrobiellum dinenymphae. The sequence goes on along the minus strand of JAIXNA010000130.1, from coordinate 1,594 downwards.
GTAAGGCAAAAAGTCTTAAGAATAGACTCTCATCTTATTTTAACGCCGATATAAATTCAAAAGCTACGACTGTTATAACGGCAATGCGCAAGATTGAGTATATTTTGTGCGCGTCTGAAAGAGAAGCATTGCTTGTTGAAAGACAACTTATACATAAAATTAAACCGTATTTTAATGCAATGTGGAAAGATGATAAATCTTATCCTTACATAAAATTTTCAATAAGTGAAGATTTTCCTCGTTTGACATTTACAAGAAAAAAACTTAAAGATGGCGCGCTATATTTTGGTCCCTATCCTCAAATTTTTTATATAAAGAAACTTGTTCGCTGGCTTGTTAAACTTTTTAAAATTCGTCCGTGTAAAATGGAACTCTCAAAAGATTTTTTGCCTGAAGAAAAAAAAGTTAAATCGTGCCTTTACTGTCATACTGAAATGTGTTACGCTCCATGTCTTGGTAAAATTACATCAAAAGAATATAAAGAAAAAATTAAAGATGTTGAATTGTTTTTAAACGGTAAATTTAAAAAACTTGAAGATGAATGGGAAACTAAGATGTTTAATTTAAGCCAAAATTTGAGTTATGAAGAGGCAAAAGAAATAAGAGACAGACTGTATGCGCTTCAAAGCATGTCCGAGAGAGTTATGATAGGCGAGATTACTCAGGACGAAATAAACCAATCTGTACAAAGAGCAGATAGTATAAATGAATTAAAAAATGTTTTAGGACTAAAGCGCCAGCCTGCTGTGATTGAGGGATTTGATAATTCAAATATACAAGGTACAAATGCCGTAGCATCTATGGTTAGGTTTCAAAACGGTATTGCCGATAAAAAGAATTATAGAAAATTTAAAATTAAAACGGTTGTTGGCGCGGACGATTTTGCGAGCATACGCGAAGTTATTTTTAGAAGATATTCTTCGTTAATAAGAAAGAACGAGAATCTGCCGGATTTAATTTTGATTGACGGGGGCAAGGGTCAGCTTGGAGCTGCTGTAAGCGCTTTGGAAGAACTGCAAACGCAAATTCCTATAATTTCGCTTGCAAAAAAGAACGAGGAAATTTTTTTTCCAACTAAAGATAAAGCGTTGGTTTTAAGCAGGCATTCCGAAGCTTTAAAACTTTTACAGTCCGTAAGAGATGAAGCGCATAGATTCGCTGTTAGTTACCACAGAAAACTTAGGGCAAAAGAATTTGGTATATAAAATTAGTTTATTATAGAGAGGAAGTTGATGAAAACGAAATCGGATTCATTAGAATGGGATAAGAGCAATAATAGAAAAATCCCAAAAAATATTGTTGAAAAAATGAAAGACTATCCTGATTTTTATGTCAAGGTTTGGAAAACCTGTTTTGATATATTTCCCGGTGAAACTTTAACATATAAACAGCTTGCCAAAAAAATAGGAATGCCCAAASCAGCAAGAGCTGTCGGCAGCGCATTAAGTAAAAATCCATTTGCTCCAATTATTCCTTGTCATAGAGTTATAAGGAGCGATGGTAAAATGGGCGGCTATTCCGGACCATATAGAAAGCTTGCTCAGGTAAAGAATCGTATTTGCCTTCAATAATCTCTTTAAAACCTTTTATAGCA
>JAIXNA010000027.1:1689-8931 GCA_020328135.1 Candidatus Endomicrobiellum dinenymphae | reverse complement strand
AATTACGTCTTGGATGCATTAATCAAGAATCTGCCGCATCTCAGTCTGTCATTCCCGAACGTCTTAATCGGGAATCCATACTTGAGAAAATGAAAAACATCCAAATCAAGCCAACGCTTACGAAATTTATGATACAAATAATAATCATAAGTATTGGCATACGGCGGAGAAGTAATAATTATATCAACACTCTCATTTTCAAGCATTGTTAAATTACGACTATCTGCGTTTAATAATTTCAGAAATCCATTATCAATGATATCTTTAGAATATTCCATTATTTTTTCTGAATATTCATTTGCCCTATCATAAACCAATTTAAGAGCATAATTGTTTGGAATGTTTTTATTTTTAGCCGCAAAACGAGTATCGCTTTCTTGGTTTGAAACTCTAACAATTATTGAAGRCACAACTATTTTAAAAAAATCTCTAACATTAACATCATCTATTTTATTAATTAAATTTAGTATATGCGTTAATTCTTCTGAAACATTTTTTTGAAACCAATGCTCTATACCTTCAATTTTTTTAATTTTAATTTCTGGCCGTTTCGTTTCCCAAGAACTAATTTCTTTTTTTATTTTTGATAGAAAAGATTTAATGCTCTTATGTTCTTGCTCTGACAATGGCGTCGCTTTAACTTTTGACAATAAAGAAGATAATCCGTTAACATCTACTCCTATCGCGTTATAGCCTAGTAATCTTGCTTCTACTAGCGTTGTTCCACTACCACAAAAAGGGTCTAAAATTGTTTGTCCTTTGTTAGCAAATTTTTTTAGGATAGATTTTGGCAATTGAGGCGGAAACTTTGCAGGGTATGGATGCAAAGAATGCGTTAAACACATCGCGTCGGCATTAGCGAAATCAAAACTTATATTGTAATTCACAATTATTTTACTTTCCTAAAAACTACTATAAACGAACAATTTTGATTAGTATATAAAACGCTTGGATATCCTAATAATACTAATCGACGTTGTCCTGTTTGATCCCATATAATTAAGTCGTGATATTTCCAACCCGCTTCTTCGCCAGTGCGCGCTAAATCAGAATGAAATGGGATGTAGGGAATTTTATTTTTTGTATCCCTATAATCTTTTACAACCCAGCAAGAATAACCGCCCGTTTTTGTTAAAACAAAGTTATCTTTTAAAACTTGTTTTATCTGCAGTAAAAACTTGTCGTAAGACAAATTTCCAAAATCTTGCTCATTTTGACTGTACTGTTTTACAGTACTGTTATTTTCATATTTGATAACAGAAATTTTATGCGTTGTTTCTCTATCTTTTAATGATTTTTGAATGAAGTCAGCATAAGGCGGAGATGTAACTGTCAATTGAATTTTCTCTTTACGAATATGGTTTAACATATTACGACAATCGTCTTTAACAATTTTATAATGCAGTTTATTTGCAAATAATCCTTGTACATCATCTAGCCACTTTTGAGCAATACCTGCAAATTTAGGATTTAGTTCTATGCCCACGCAATGTCTATTTAACGCTTGCGCCGCTATCATTGTCGTTCCTATTCCTAAAAATGGATCAAAAACGCTATCGCTTTCAGCAGAATACATTTTAATTAATCTTTCGCAAAGTTTTACAGGATAAACTGCGCCGTGTTCAAGTTGATATTTATTACGAGGCGAAGACAAATTACTCCACACAGGGTTTAATATATCATCTTCAGTAATAACGTTTTTAGAAAGCAAAGCCCATTCAGTAGGGGTGAGTTTATTAAACCCTAATTTTGCTTTCTTTGTTTCATCTTCTATTTCACGAGAAACAATATAATTCCCCTGCTGTTCCAACGCTGTAAAAAAATCAGAACTGTTATTTTCCTTTTTTGATATACGAGGCAGATTAGGCTTAAGTTTTTTATTGCTTGTTTGTTTCATTTTATTTCTGCTAATACATATTTTGTTTTGGAATTATCACCTTGTGAATAGTTGGTAATCCGTAATATTATCTACCTAATTATAAATCTTCTATTCTTAAAATCTTATTTCGTGGGATTTTTCGACAACCGCTTCTTATTTGAAATAAATTATAAATCTCATCAGGTGTTTTATTTACGGAAAACATTAAATCCATATTTTAATACTAAAGGAGAAATTGATATGGACTGTGTTGAGCGAACTGTTTTCTTGCTTTTTTTAAATTGTTTTACTTTTTCTTCAAGAAAATTACCGATTCCAGTATTTTTCCCATACACAACAAACAATAGTTCGCTTGCGGTGCGCCAAACCGACAATGCGAGTTCTATGTTTTGTTCCTTAAACAGATTAGCCTTTTCAAGAGTCGTATCGTTAAAGGTCGCTTGCCAAGACTCAGCGTCATAACTTGCGGTTTTAACTTCCAAATAATCAAATTTTAGCACGCTATTTTTTGATTGCCTTCTTGCATCAAGTCCGTGTTTTGCTATGTTGATATGCGTATATTTTAGATACCTCTATAAAAGTATCTGTATCAAGTTTATTATATTTTTGCTGAATTTTTGTAATATCTTGGAATACATTAAGCGATTGCGTTAAAAACGCTTCGTCAATTTTTTTAAAATTCCCTTTCTCTAATAATTTCTTCATAGATTGCCTTTTGCTATAAATTGTTGGATATTTTTTTCTGCCAATAGAATATAGTCGGGATTAATTTCATAGGCAATATAATTTCCATTGTTTTGTAAGGTGGATATACACTCCGAACCGCTACCACAAAAAGGGATTATAACAGTGTAATCATTTTTATTTGGGCGGCAAGATTTAAGCAATTTATCTGTTAAAGACAGCGGTTTTTGCGTTGGGTGAATTATTAAATCATGTTTTTCGTGAAGTTTTCTTTTCGTCGGTGTAATAATCTTTTCGCAAGTCTTGCAATAAATAATTCTTTCTTTTAATGCCGCTCCGCCTGCAAGCGTGGATTCACGAATAACATCTCGCGGTAAGGCTCCGTTTCTATTTGCGTTATAGACAGTTTCTTTACCGCCAAATCTTGCGCTTGCAGATTTAGGACGGACTCTCCCCGCGCTACCTTTTAAAAAACCTTCGGTATATGATTCCCTAACTTCATCGCGATTAAAAATTGGATTATCTCGCCAATAACATAAAATAGATTCGTGACTTCTTTGCCAAAAATGCAATGAAGGAACATTCTTATTCGTATAATACCAAGTAAGCCATCTGTGACGTTCCATTGGCAACAATACTGAAATATGCGCCAATATTTCGTCAAACCCATAAATAAACATAGTTCCTGTTGGTTTTAATAATCTTTGGCATTCTAATAACCAAAGCCTAGCCCATCCTATGTAGTCTATATGTTTTTGTTTGTCAGAATCGTTGCCAAAATCCTTGCCAACATTATAAGGCGGATCGACAATAATTATATCTGCGCTATTGTTAGGTATTTTTTTCATTCCTCTAATACAATCTTCATTATGTACTCTGTTTAATTTCATATTTTATTCTAACGCGCATTGTTTCAACAATCCGTCAAAGCCATTGTTTTAACAATCAAACTGCCGTTGTTTCTTGCAAGCCTTGCATCCTGCATCATACACTTCAGCAACATACTAAATCTCGTCTGGCGTTGCTATATAACCCTTTATTGCCGATGCTGCCGCCACTGCGGGGTTTGCCAAAAACACTTGCGATTCAACGTGACCCATTCTGCCCACAAAATTTCTGTTTGTAGTTGAGATACATCTTTCTCCTGATGCGAGAATACCCATATGTCCGCCCAAGCAAGGTCCGCAGGTCGGCGCTGAAATTATAGCGCCTGCGTCCACAAATATTTTAAGTAAGCCTTCTGCTAAAGCTTGTAAATAGACTGCTGGCGTAGCGGGAATTATAAGCGTTCTTACATTAGAATTTACTTTTTTACCTTTCTTTATAATTGCAGCCGCTATTCTTAAATCTTCAATTCTGCCATTAGTGCAAGAACCTATTACTGCTTGGTCTATATAAGTTCTCTTTATGTCCTTTATTGTTTTTGTGTTAGACGGCAAGAAAGGCATCGCTACTTGAGGCAAAATCTTTCCACAGTCTATTTCAAGCGTCTTTAAATACTTTGCATTTTTATCGCTCATATAAAATTTATATTTTCTCTTAGCTATTTTTGACACATATTTTTCTGTAATCTCATCAGGGGTAAATATCCCATTTTTTCCGCCGGCTTCAATAGCCATATTTGCTATTGTAAATCTATCTGCCATTGTAAGTTTTTTGCATAACGGTCCTGTAAATTCCATTGAATTATACAAAGCTCCGTCAACGCCAATAGAACCTATTATGTAAAGAATAATATCTTTGCCGCTTACCCATTTATTAAGCTTACCTGTCAAGACAAATCTAAGTGAATTTGGAACTTTAAACCAAACTTTACCCGTTGCCATTGCCGCGGCGATGTCTGTTGAACCTACGCCCGTCGAAAACGCGCCTAACGCTCCATAAGTACATGTATGCGAGTCTGCGCCTATAACAACATCACCCGGAAGAACAATTCCTTTTTCTGGAAGAATAGCGTGTTCTACTCCGCAGTTTCCGCCTTCAAAATAATGTTTTATTTTCTGTTCTTTTGCAAATTCTCTTACAAATTTAACGTGTTCGGCGCTCAAGATATCTTTATTTGGAGTAAAATGATCCATAACCAAAGCTATTTTGTTTTTATCAAAAACATTTTTTGCGTCTGATTTTCTAAATTCTTTAATTGCCAAAGGCGCAGTAACATCGTTTGAAAGTGCTACATCTATTTTCGGCTCTATAAATTCGCCTGGCTCAACAACTTTTTTGCCGCAATGCGCCGCTAATATTTTTTCCGTAATTGTACTGTCCATTTATTTCCCCTTGTTGTTCGGTAATTATAACCAATCAACTTTAATAGATGCACATCAATCAATATGAAGTTAGTCGACTATAGCTATAGCCTTATTAATAACCTGCATATAAGCCTTTGTGCTGGCTTCAACGATGTCCGTCGATGCTCCTTTACCGGAATAAACCATTCCTTTGTATTTTGCCTTTAGAAAAACTTCTCCAAGCGCATCTTCGCCTGAAGAAACAGCTCTTAAAGAAAATTCTGTAAGTTTTATATCCATCTTTACTATTTTATCTATAGCTTTATAAGCGGCGTCAACAGGACCGCTGCCGCAGGCTGCTTCTAGAAAAATTATTGGTTTTACCTGTTTTTTATTATTTTCATTTTTCAATATTTTTACCGTTGCTGTGGGAACTGTCCCTGTGCCTGAAGCGGCGCTGAAATAATCTAAAACAAAAGTTTCTTTACCGGAAGTAGCTCTTTCTTCAATTAGCGCAACTATATCCTCGTTAAAAACCGTCTTCTTTTTATCTGCTAAAACTTTAAATTTTTCAAATAATAATTCAGATTCTTTATTTGCAAGCTTATATCCCAAATCTTTAACTCTTTTAAAAAATGCATGTCTGCCTGAATGTTTACCTAAAACCAAAGAACTTTCAGGAACGCCTACGTCGGACGGGTTCATAATTTCGTAAGTTTCTCTTGCTTTCAAAATACCATCTTGGTGAATTCCCGACTCGTGGGCAAACGCATTTGCTCCAACAATAGCTTTATTTGCTTGCACTGAAATACCCGTTAGTCTCGAGACAAGTTTACTTGCATTGTACAACTCATTCGTTTTGATTGAATGACGAACATTGTAGTAATGCGGTCTTACTCTTAATGCCATTGCAAGTTCTTCAAGGGAAGCGTTGCCGGCTCTTTCTCCTATTCCGTTAATAGTACATTCAACTTGTCTTGCTCCGTTTTCAATTGCAGATAACGAATTTGCAACTGCAAGTCCTAAATCGTTATGACAGTGAACGCTTATGATTGTCTTATCAATATTAGGCGTTCTTCTTTTAATTTCAGCTATTTTATTGCCAAACTCAACAGGGGTTGTATATCCCACAGTATCGGGAATATTTACTGTATTTGCGCCTGCGTCTATCACAGCTTCTACAACTTTACACAAGAAGTCCATATCCGACCTTCCGGCATCTTCAGCGGAAAACTCTACATCTTTACATAAACTTTTACCGTATTTTACAGCTTTTACAGCCATATTTAAAATTTGCGTTCTTGTTTTTTGAAGTTTCTTTTTAATGTGTAAATCGGAAGTAGCCAAAAATATATGTATTCTTGGTTTTTTTGCATATCTTACCGCGTCCCAACATGTTTTTATGTCTTTTTCAGACGCTCTGCATAATCCTGCAATAGTTGATGCTTTAACTTGTTGAGATATTGTCTTTACAGCGTCAAAATCTCCGGGGCTTGAAATAGGAAATCCAGCTTCAATAACGTCAACGCCTAAAACGGCAAGCTGGTTTGCGACAAGTAATTTTTCTTTTAAATTCATACTCGCGCCTGGGGACTGCTCGCCGTCCCTTAACGTTGTATCAAAAAATATTATTTTCTCTTTTTTCATTTTTAGTTCTCTGCTTTGTGTCGCAACAGTCTTCCTGCACAGTATATATAAAAATGTATTCTTTTGCAATAAATGTAATATCCCATAACATCGCCATCGAAAGTTGTTGATGGGTTCGCCGCCGCCTGCTGTGCTAGTCTTTATTAGAAGCGCAAGCGGCAATATTTTCAATTCCATTGCTTTCCACTACAGTCGCGTTGCCGCTAGCGCTTCTAACTTCATAAAACCCATCGGAAGCGCAAGCAGCGATGCTATCACGCTCCACTAGATTCCTACTACTTGTCCGCATGAACTTAATACAAAACTAAATAAAACAATAACGCTTACTACTTTCTTTAAATTAATCAAAGTAATACGCTCATGTTTTTGTAGCGCAGACTCTAGACTGTCTTTTGTCTATTCTACGCTATCAAACATAACTGCCGCAATTGTACTTTAATACGGCAAGAAAATAAAAAACTTACGAACATATTTGAAACATGCCCGTAAGTTTCTTCTTTTTAATGTCTAACCCGAAGCGTAAAGACTTTTTACGCTTCGGGTTAAAACTGTTGCTATTGTTTTACTGCCTGACTACTCTTTCTTTTGCTTAACTTTGTTGGGTACGATTGTTTTTTTATTCTGTTTTTACATTGCTTCCCAGCCAAATTAACAATTGTTGCAAAAATTTTACCCCTGGCAGCCTCTTCTATTACCGCTTAACTCCATCTCTTTCACTATTTCTTTTAGTGGGTCAATCGGTTTTTGACGGTCCAGCTTGAGATATCTGTAAGTCTTTAAGAGGCTTAAGATTAGTTTAATCTT
>JAIXNA010000027.1:0-1679 GCA_020328135.1 Candidatus Endomicrobiellum dinenymphae | reverse complement strand
CAAGGTCGAATTTTCCAACGAAGGAATCGTCGACTTTGATTGTATTAAAATTGGAGTTGATATTAAAAATACCAACCAAATCTACGATATTTACATTAATTCCATTTTTTCCGGGTTTGTGTCCTAATGTCTCCAACAGCTGCGCGTATGTTTCCTCATTAATTCCATTGTTTCCAAGATTCTGTTTTAATGTCTTTAACAGCCGCTCGTATGTTTCATCATTTATTTTTTTTATATTTTCTACGAGGGTTTCTCTAAACTGTTTAACTATCTCATCGTTACTTTTACTGTCAGTTGTGGTGTCGCCAGCGAAACTGTTATCGGTGTAAGTATTGCCGTCGCCAGTGTTACAACCAGGACCTGAACACGATCTGTAGAAATTGTTTGTGATACACTTACCCCCATCCTTTACGAACTTTTCTAATGTCACGTCTAAGTCATTTTTTGCTGTTTCACACTCTTTTGCAGCCTTATCTAATTCCTCTTGAATCTTAGTCAAGATTTCGTTGTGTACTTTTTGGAGGGGAGACAACGTCGCATCCACATCTCTTTGGATGCCCCCCACTTTTTTCGTCTTCTCATTTAACTCTTCTTGAAGCGGGGACACGACATCATCTAAGGCTTTTTTGGCAAGCTTGTAATCGTCGTATGTTTTTAATAGAGGGTACTGTTTTTCAGCATTAGTTAAAGCTTCGAGGAGTAAGAAGAACTTCGAGTGGCTATCGTGCAAGTCTTTATTGCGAGGATCGTCTTTTAAGGCATTATTGTAAGCTTTTTCTGCGCTCCCCCACTTTCTTTTGTCCTCAAAGAAATCCTTGTGTGATGGGTCGTCCTTCATTTTTAGAGAGAGGTAAAGGAGTTCGTCTCTCGCTTCCTCCTCGTCTTTCTTGAGCGCAATGTCTTCCGTATTGGCAGCTCTACGGATGGCGCTGATGTACTTTTCCTCCTTCTCGAAGAAATCTTTGTAGAGAGGGTTGGTCTTCCACACATTAAACTTGTCACGCGCATTTCGTTTATCTTTATAAAATTGATTGTCCATTAAGGCATTGTGAGCTGCGTCGAACTTCTTATATACCTCATTCAAGGCTTTTTCAAGCGGTTTCACGACCTTCTCGTCATTTTCATTGAAGATTACGAGCTTGTCAAATAATTCATCACGAGCTTTTGCGAGCGGGTGGTCTTTCTTTGTCCACTCTAAGCGCTTTTGTATGGTATCGCGCTCTCTAATTGCTTCTTCTAAGATTTTTGGGAGCGGGTTGTCTTTCAGGGCATTGTCAAATGTTTTTTTTGCGTCATCGCGCCTTCTAATGGCATCGTTATAGACTCCACTTGTGCTGATGTACTTTTCAATGGCCTTTTTTAAATCTTCTTGATTTCCAGATTCTTCCTCTTGTTGTCCCTTGATGTGTCCCGTAAAAGATAGAGCATGAGGGTTAAGAGTAAATCTGCTTTGGTTAGAAGCTGGGTTAGCTCCAAGCCCGGATGCATTATTAAAATCATACGCCTTAAGCGATTTGTTTTTTAGTATCTGGGGACTAGAGTCTTTTAGATTTGATTTTACGCTCGTTTCTCCTAAGACGTTTGAATGGTTTAAAGGAGAAATGTTACGCTCTTGTTGTATGTCTTTTAAATTTGTTCCTGCAAAACTTACAGGAACAACATCTTGTTGATACGAATTA
>JAIXNA010000129.1 GCA_020328135.1 Candidatus Endomicrobiellum dinenymphae | reverse complement strand
TTTATTTTTTTTTTAAAGCATCAATGCAATTTTTTTTGATGTTTCGTCATCAAAAAAATTGCATTGATGCTTTCAAAAACAAATAAATATAGTACAATTCCGCTTTTATTACCATTTTACATTGTCGCCGCATAAAGACGGAATTGTACTATATTTATTTGTTTTTGAAAGCATCAATGCAATTTTTTTTGATGTTTCGTCATCACTTTGAGATAAAGCAGGCATAGCGGTGTTGTTACCTCTGCTCCTAAAAATATAGTTTTTAGGTTCTTTTGGTTAAAAGATTTGTTTAACTATTAAAGATAAAAAGGATTAAACAAATCTTTTAACCCAAAGAACCTAAAAACTATATTTTTAGGCGCAGAGGTAACAACACCGCTATGCCTGCTTTATCTCAAAGTGATGACGAAACATCAAAAAAAATTGCATTGATGCTTTCAAAAACAAATAAATATAGTACAATTCCGTCTTTATGCGGCGACAATGTAAAATGGTAATAAAAGCGGCAAGAAAATTATTATTGCAAAGCTGAAAAGTCTATAAAACCGGAAAATATATTATTTATATAATTTAGAAGCGCTATCCTGTTTATTTTAACAGCTTCATTTTCTGACATAACCATGACTTTTTCAAAGAAATTATCAATTGTTGGTTTAAGCTCCAACACTTTATCAAAAACTTTATCGTATTCATCTTTTTGCATATAATTTTCTATCGTTGTTCTTGCTTCTTTTGAAGAAACATAAAGAATCTTTTCAGCATCTTCGGTAAACAAGGTCTCGTTTAACGTTTCTGAAATATTTATATTTTGTTTCTTTGCCTGGCTTATTATATTACTTATTCTCTTAAATACAGTTGCTATAGATCCAAAATCGCCTTTTTGTTTTGCATTTTGTAAAGATATAAGTTTAGGTCGTAAAGAACCAAGCGCATTTAACTTGTTAACCCTTGATTCGCCGGTAACAGCCTTAACTTCAAAAGAATTGTACCCTTCCGATTCAAGAATACTATCTATTCTTTGCCAGAAAAAATTAATAAGTTTATCGTAAGCATTTTTTGCCTTAGGATTGTTTTTCACTTTTTCCGGTAAAAACTCAAAAACTTTTTCAATTACATCGCCCAAATTTTGGTTTGGAAGGTTTTCCATTACCATTCTTATAAAACCTATGCCAGCTCTTCTTAGTCCGTAGGGATCTGCAGAACCTGAAGGTTCAAGACCTATCGAAAAATTTGCAACCAGAGTATCTATTTTGTCGGACATAGATATCAACGTTGCCACTCTATTTGAAGGAAGTTGCCCGGAAGCGCTTAACGGCCAGTAGTGTTGCTCCGATGATAAAGCCACGTCAGACTTTTCCCCCAACTTTAAAGCATAAATTTTACCTACTATGCCTTGCAGCTCGGGATATTCAAAAACCATTTTGCTTACCAAATCAGCTTTTGAAAACATTATTGCTTTTTCAAGAATTGCGCCATCAATTTGCATATCAAATTCTTTATTAAAAAGATTTGCTATTTGTTTAATACGTTCAACCTTTTCATAAACTGTCCCAATTTCTTTATGAAAAACAACTCCTTTTAATTTTTCAACATTGGCAACAAGTCCATTTTTTAAATCATTACGATAAAAGAATTCTGCGTCAGCAAGTCTTGCTGTGACAACTTTTTCGTAACCCTCTTTTGCAATTTCTTGATAAGCTGATATACCGTTTTTGATACCTATGAAATAATTAGAAAAACTACCATCTTTACCGTTTACAGCAAAACATTTCTGGCTTTTTTTCATACATACAGCAAGCGTTTCCACAGGCAAATCAAGATATTTTTTATCAAAGGTACAAAGAACGGCCGAAGGATATTCCACAAGATAATTTACTTCGTCAACAAGACCTTCGTCATTTACTACGCTGCCAACATTTGCGACAATAGAGTCAATTGATTTTTTCATTTCTTTGCGTCTTTCTTGTTGATTAACAATAACAGACTTGTTTTTCATTGTAACAAGATAATTTTCGGGAGAATCTATTTTTATTTTACTACCATCGTAGGTATGCAACCCTACCGTCCAATTTGACGAATCAACATCTGCAATTTTAAATTTAATAATTTTTTTACCGTAAAGAGCTGCTATACTTCTTACAGGTCTTGCAAATTTAAATCCGCTCGGTTCCCAAACCATTGTTTTGGGGAAAGATATGTTTTTTATTATGTCAGGGAAAATAATGGCTAAAAGGTTTTCTGTCTTTTCACCTTTAGTTTTTTTAATAAAAGAAAGATACTCGCCTCTTTCTGTAGTTTTTACAACAAGTTTTTCAGGAGGCGCTCCGTTTTTTGCAGCAAAACCTACTGCAGCCTGCGTATAATTTCCATGAACATCTTTTGCAGTTTTTAAAGACGGACCCAAAATTTCTTCCGCTCTGTCTTCACTTTTTCCAGCAAGATTTTCAACAATTAATACAAGCCTCCTGGGCGTAGCGTAAGTTTTAATCGCTTCATATTTTAATCCAAAAGAGTTAAAAGCTTTCATGGCAAAATTCTCTATTTGTTTTAAAGCAGGTTCGATATATGAACATGGAAGCTCTTCAGCGCCTATTTCAAGTAAAGCATTTTTTATATTTTCATTAATCATTTTCGTATATCCTTGCCTTGCTTTTCTGTCCCCGTTTCTTTTGCTCGGCTTGCGCTCCTCGGTATCTTAATCATCGCTTCATACGTTTCTTCTTTGACTCTTGTCGCGCATTGTTATCTTTGCAGACTTTTTAATAACTTGTCAACTTTTTTCATACGGACAGAATTATCATTTAAGAGAACACAAAGCAAAAGTATCTGATATAATTCGTCGTACCAATTTTCAAGTTCGTCATCGCTAAATTTGGCAATATTATTTTTATTATCTTTGTTGCCATGTCTAATATAAAGGTTATTTAGCAGAGCATTTGCATTGTCAAAAATTGCCTTTGGTTCACATGGCTTCGACTTCAATATTCCCTCATATTCATTTGCAATTGTATGTAAAAGTTTTCTCTTTTCAGACAAATCACCCTTTAATAAACGATGATGGTATTTCAATATAGCAACGCCAGTCTGTGGAGACGATATTTCAGCAGCCGCAGTCCCTGCAGAATTCTTAGGAACAATAAGTATTTTATCTTCACTTTTAATGGGTTGCTGTTCGTGGTTTAAATAAGCTATCAACTTCTTAATGTCCGCTATCAACATATCAAATTTTTTACTTCTTTGGTATGTTGATAGCGGACATTAAGAAGTTGATAGCTTATTTAAACCACGAACAGCAACGCCAGTCTGTGGAGACGATATTTCAGCAGCCGCAGTCCCTGCAGAATTCTTAGGAACAATAAGTATTTTATCTTCACTTTTAATGGGTTGCTGTTCGTGGTTTAAATAAGCTATCAACTTCTTAATGTCCGCTATCAACATACCAAAGAAGTAAAAAATTTGATATGTTGATAGCGG
>JAIXNA010000227.1 GCA_020328135.1 Candidatus Endomicrobiellum dinenymphae | reverse complement strand
ACAGAGCGAGAATTGTTAAGTGTAATATTATAAAAGATTTTGAGATTTTGCAGGATAAATACGATATAGTTTTTATGGGGCCGCCTTACAAGGATGGAGATAGAAAGGCGCTTGCGCTCACGTATCCTGCATTAAAAAATGTTGCGCGGTACGGTATTTTAAAAGATAATTCTATACTTATAGCGCAAAAACATATAAAAGAACCTGTTGGAGAGGTTGTGGGTCTTGAATGTGTTAGAGTGGAGGAATACGGATATACTGTTATTTCTTTTTATAGAAGAATAAAAAAATGAGACAAGACTTTAAAATAAGCTATTCGCGAGTAAGTACATATTTGTTTTGCCCTCATAAGTACAAACTGGTATATTTGGATAATATGCATATTCCGGTTAATGCTGATATTACTTTTGGGCATATTATTCATAAAACACTTGAACAATTTCACAGCGGGATAGAACAATCGCACGACAGTTTATTTGAATATTACGATTCTTCGTGGAAAAAAGATGGTTTTACCGATCCTCAGCAAGTTTTTGAATATTATAATCGCGGTAAGCATATGCTTGAAAATTATTATAAATTTTTTAGCGAATCTGAAGCTGAAGTTTTGTATGTTGAGAAAGCGTTTGACGCAAATATCGGCAAGTATAGATTTATAGGTATTATAGACAGAATTGATAAATATCCCGATGGAACTTATGAGGTTATGGACTATAAAACCCATGCAAAAATATGGGAACAAGAAAGAATAGATAAGGATTTGCAGTTAAGTTTCTATGCTTATGCCTGTAGGAATGTTTTTGGTTTTAATCCTGATAAAATAGCCGTCTATTTTTTATCGGATAATAAAAAAATTTATACGAAAAGATCCCAAATGGAAATAAATGGCGCAGTAAATATCGCAATAGAGGCGGCTGAAGCTATAATGGGTGAAAATTTTGATCCGGATATGTCGAAATGTCAGTTTTGTAATTTTAAGTTGAAGTGTAAGTATTCTATGATCAACTATAACGAGCATAACGCTGAGAACCGCATAACGCTGAGAACCG
>JAIXNA010000128.1 GCA_020328135.1 Candidatus Endomicrobiellum dinenymphae | reverse complement strand
AAGTCAAGTTAAAGGAACTTATAGCAAAATCTAAGGGTGAAACAAAATCAAGACTCTTGTGAGATCTTTTTGTGTTATGTTAAAGTATATAATCAACAAATGATTGTTGATTATATTTRTATCGTTTAAATCCTTGTCATATTCGTTTAAGAATTGTTCTGGCAATGTTTATATATTTAACCTTTCTATAAAAGCATTGCTCTTTGGACTTCTTGGATAATTACAGATCAAAAACCGCAGTAGCTCTTGTATGCGCTTAAAGCGCATGAGCCGCTGCGTAACAATAAATTCAAAATAAGAGTCGCCGTTGACTATATTGCGTACTTCACTTTTAACATTCCGTCTATTCCTGTACGAGCGCCAGCATATCCTATTGCGCCTACGTCTATTACAAACTTTCCTACATTGCTGGTTACTCCAAACTCTCCTATTGCGCCGCCGCCTTTTAGCGTTGGCGCATCCACATCAAAGCCTTTTATTGTCGCATCTACTTTTCCCGCAAGCTCATATTCAAATGCTCCTTCTACATACGGTTTAAATACTTTTGTCGCTTTATATGTCAACTTTGCTCCTAATCTTATCTTACGCGAACTTGTATTGGCAAACTTTATTATTTCTTTTGTTGGCAACTCCACATCTTTACTTCCTTGATGCGTAAAAAAGTACTTCCCGCTTACGTCTAGTCCCAACTTATTGTTTATTTCATAGATATATCCGCTGCCTATGTGCGCTCCTAGACATACTCCATTATAATCATATGATGCTGGTTCGTCCTTAAATTTTATGTCGTCACTGTGAAAATTACTCTTTGCGCTGGCTACTTTTCCTGATACTTGCGCATAGAAATTATTGCTAAAATCAATCCTTCCTAATAGACCTGCGCCTGTATACTGCGTTATTCCGTTTGCTTTTACATCTTTTTTTTCATTGCCAAACGCTATTGTGTTTAAAGATTTATATTTGCCCTCGCCGCGTTCTATAAACGCTCCTGCGGTTATTTTGTGGTTTTTTAGCTCAAATTCTTTTGCCAATCCTGCCGCTAACGTCGCGCCGCTAACATCCGCATGCGAACCTGTATCATACTTAGATTTCCCTCCTACCGCTGCAATAAACGGCGCAATGCCAGACGCATTCGAGGCGCTGCCTAAAGACGTAACGGCTGCGCTTATTCCTTTATCGGCAATTAGCTCATTGCCTTGTCCTATAAACGCTATGCTTGCCGCCCGACCTTCGCTAAATACTTTTGTTTGCGGGTTTGTTACTGCGCGAACTACATTAGCTACTAATAACACATTACTTTCACCTTCTGCGACCACTTTAAAATCATATATAACGCCAAACCCTTGCTCTGCATAAATTCTTCTATTAAACGATGTGTCTGAAAAACCTCTTCTGTTTTTTATAAGCGCGCGTCTATCGCCCACATTTAATGCTTCGGCATCCGGCGCAACAGATACAGTAATTGTTACATCTTTATCTGTCGCATCTTTATTTAGCGCTCTTTCTTCTACATCTTTGTTATCTATTGTTATCATCGCATCGCCAGCTCCCATATCTTTAGGCAAATAAAAATCATAATGTTGAAAGTTGAGTATTTTCTTTACTAGAATCTTTGTGTCAATGATGAGTCTGTTATTTGTAAAAGCATCATCTCCCTCGCCGCTTACACGACCTCCGTAAATAACAGTATTCGTATCAAATTTCGGGTTACCTGAAATCTTTACAGTATTGCCAGTGGAACTATTACCAGCTCCTTCAGTCAAACCGCCAAAGACATCTCTCTTAATAGTTCCGCCAGTAATAGTTACAGAATTGTTATTGGCGTTGTCGTTTATAGCCCGACCGCCAAAGACATGTCCCTTAATAGTTCCGCCAGCGATAGTTACAGAATTGTTATTGGCGATGCCGTTATCATCGGCATAGCCGCCATAGACACTTTTCTCAATAGTTCCGCCACTACTAATAGTTACAGAATTGCTATTGGCGTTGCCGTTTATAGCCCGACCGCCATAGACATATCCTTCAATAGTCCCGTTAGCGATAGTTACAGAATTGCTATTGGCGTTGCCGTTTCCAGTACAACCGCCAGCGACATTTCTATTAATAGTTCCACCAGCAATAGTTACAGAATTGCTATTGACATTGCCGTTCATAGTCCAACCGCCAGCGACATGTCCCTTAATAGTTCCGCCAGCGATGGTTACAGAATTGCTATTGGCATTGCCGTTTCCAGTCCAACCGCCAAAGACATCTCCTTCAATAGTCCCGCTAGTAATGGTTGCAGAATTGTTATTGACGTCGCCTTTCTCAACGCAAGCGCCACAGACATTTCCATTAGCGCCAAAGATACTTCTCTTAACATCGTTGGACACATATACACGATTGTGATTTGGATCTAGCTTACAATTGCCTACGTCCTTGTTTTCGCTGTTACCACAAACATCGCCGCTTACTGGTTCTTTAATGTAAATGTCGTGGTATTCATTGTTTGATTGCGCAAAAACAACGCTAGGCAAAACAAAAAGGAAACAAACGCTTACTACAAAAGGCAAACACAAAGAAAAAAGATATTTAAAACTAGAAAAACTCATGATAAATGGTAAGAAATTCAATTTATTTCTGCTCTTCATTAAAAGTCTCCGTTATTTATGTTCATTTACGCAAAACGATGCGCATTTTGATGTTATTATAAGCGCGCTTCAAACTGCATTCTGATTGTCTTACAACTATACTTGGCATTTTGTCAAGCCTCTTTGTAAAACACCACAATATATTGCGCATTTTAGGAAATTTAAAATAGTTGCAAGCAATGAGCGCGTAATATATTAAACCGTTTGTATCGTATTCCTTGTATTTGTTTTGCCAATTTAACAAAGTTCGTCGTTTTAGGTCATATGCTTTTTGCGTCAACTTACAGCTGTGATTGCGATAAAACAACGCTATCGTTTCCCTCTTTTTGACTGTTGTATTTACATTTTCTTTAGCAATCGCTCTTTCTACGGCGATTTTTGTTCGCGCAAGATCAGACAATCCAGTAGTACCCGACTCAGTACCACTTGAAAACGGATTTAATCTAATACGAGATAATTGGTCGATAGATGAAAATGATTGTAACCCAACGGATTTTAATACGAGATTTTGGTGGGAGCGCAAAACGAAACGGAAATGGACGTGGAAGAAGAAATGAAAGTTGAAGACGGTTACGGGTTGGAAATTAGAAATTTGAAGGCAACATTAACAAGAGAAATAATAGAACTTGAAGAGCAAGCAAAGCTTAAAAGAATATATCTTGAGGCGCTACAACGCCTAATAGATATATTCTTTTAAGCTTTGCTTGCTCTTCAAGTTCTATTATTTCTCTTGTTAATGTTGCCTTCAAATTTCTAATTTCCAACCCGTGACTGTTGTATTTACATTTTCTTTAGCAATCGCTCTTTCTACGGCGATTTTTGTTCGCGCAAGATCAGACAATCCAGTAGTACCCGACTCAGTACCACTTGGACTCAGTACCACTTG
>JAIXNA010000127.1 GCA_020328135.1 Candidatus Endomicrobiellum dinenymphae | reverse complement strand
ATGTAGTCAACAACATTGGAATATTCGTAGGGTTTGAATTCTGTGTAAACTTCTTCAGTAATTCTTGTGTGTTTGAATGTCCAAGACTTTTACTTGCCATGTTTAGGCTGCCGCCTCCGTCTTTTGTCTTTGTAGCGTAAGGGTATGCGTCTGCCGCTGTGTAAAGACAGCTCTTTTACTGGAAATCCAAGTCTTTTAAACAGTTTTCTTGTATATGAGCTTAATCTCCCGCAGGGGATAACCGGATTATATCCCAACTGAGCAAATAAAAAGAAAATTGCCACATCTTATGCAGTATATCTCTATAGTCGGGATGTATCGGAACATCTCTCTCAGAGCCTTTTGTCTTTGGCTGGCATCCAAATTTTAATTTACTTCTTACCTTTAGATAATCTCTTTCAATTTTAGGATTCTTATATCGCGCAAAATCAGACCGTTCAAGGTAGCAGATTTCCGCAGCTAACCCGCGCCATATTGATAAGATATGCGCTACAAGTTGTGGGAATGTCGTATTATCTAATATCTTCTGTATTTCTTCATCTGTGAAAGGTCTTTTTTCTTGACTATCTGTCTGGGGATATTTATCAACTAAATCATAATAATTTGATGTTAAATATCTATTTTTGTATCCCAACCGAGCAAGATTCTTGAGCATTCCGAGTTCTCTGTTGTGCTTGCTTTTTTAATTTTCTTCTTGTTTCAAGGCTGCCATTGTTTTTACGACGTTGCATATAATCATTAAGAACCGTATCGTCAAACTGCTCCGCAACTACCGCTTCAGGACAAACCTTTCTAAACGTATTCCATGCTATATCGTCTCTATGTAAAGTGTTTGGATGTTTCTTCTCTGTGGAGTAATTTTTCTTGTATTCCTCGTAAAATTGTTGTATTGATATGTCTCTTTTAAGAAGTTTCTTTTTATCGGCATATTCGTTAAGCGTTTTCTTAGCGGCAAATTCCTCCGCAGCTTGTTACAGGTTCTGATACCTGTTTTCTTACTTTGTTGCCGCTCTCATCTAAAACAGTAATCCTATAGTCAACATAATAAACCTTCCCACGTCTATATATAAATGCCGTGTTCTTCACTAAAAATCTTTTAATTTCTTTTCAAATTCTTCTGGGGTTAATCTTAATGCTCGCATTGACTGTTTTAGAATGTAATGTTGAGCGTCTTTTCTTCCCATAGGTATCGATATCGTTGCTTTTAAAAACTTATTTTTATACACTGCGCGGCTTTCCGATTGAGAGCGCTTGTAAAAACCGTTTGCTTCTAAAAATTTGATTAGCTTACTTGAGTTTAATCATTTTTTTAATTTGCCCATGTTGGCGCTGGAACATTAAACATGATAGAATTGTTAGATAACAAAGGTAAATCGTCAACTAAATTTTTTGTACTTGTGGAAATTGCTTGCATTCCTGTAAATTTCCAACCCAAGACTTCTAAAACTTCTCTAGCGTCATAATCTTCATTTACCGTTTCAAGTCAAAGCCCAAAAGACTCTTTTAGCATTTCTTTTGCATGCTCCAAACTTTTACCAAAAGTAACAAGATTTAGTGAAGGACATTCAACAACAATATCTTTTTTGTCTCTGTAAAACTTAACCCCAACACAAATGCTAACTATTTGGTTGTTTGCTAAAACTACCTTATAAGAGAACTGAGCCAATTGACTTGGCAAGAGATATGCCAAAACAGTAGGTATAAAAAAGGAACAGAAAAGATACATCGAAAACATCTTAAAGATTTGTTTTACAGTTCCACACTTGTACCAATTCCGACTTATAGAATATTTATAGAACAAAATCTAAAATACAATATTTATCGACTACAAACAAAAATGCTAGGGTGGAGGTGGCGGGAATTGAACCCGCGTCCGAAAATGCTTCAGCAAGACCGCTACAGGCTTAGTTCGGAATATTTATCTCGTTTATAACGCCGTCTCCGAACGGGATTACGCTATAAACCAGCGCCGTTTTAATTTCATTTTAAACTGACGGCACAAGCTGTTTAAAACTAACCTGCTCTTTGTCATCTTATCCTTATAGCAGATGTCTAAGGTAAAACGAGGCTGTGTTAAGCAACCATCGCGCACGGCATTGCACATCCGCTAAAGCCCATAAGGGATTCAACGACTTGCATTTGCACTTGCATTTGCACTTGAACTTTTTCAAGTTTGTTGTTTATTTTTCGGTCGATTTTTACGGAGCCATCGACCAACTCCTGCCTGCTGTCATTACCTCTCTCACTCACGTCGAACCCTGTTCACCCCCATTTTAGTTTCCTCTTTTTTTTCTAAAAAATTTTTGTATTAATGCCGCGCATTCAATGTTTAGATATTTTTCTTTCTCGATAATTATTATTTCTATTTGATGATTAAGTTTTTTATTGTTTGCTATTTTAAATACGCTTTTGCAAGCCCCGGTCTTTATATCAAAGGCGCCAAAAATAATTTTTTTTATTCTTGCGTTTACTAGCGCTCCCGCGCACATCACGCAAGGCTCGATTGTAACATATATGGAACAATCATTCAAACGGTAATTTTTTAGTTTTTTTGCAGCTTTCCTCAATGCTACGATTTCAGCGTGAGCCGTAGGGTCTAACAATGTAATACATTTATTAAATCCCCTTGCTATTATTTGACCATCTTTGACTATGACTGCGCCTACAGGAACCTCTTTTAATCGTAAAGCTTTTCTAGCTTCCTTCAAAGCTTGTAACATAAAATAAGAATCGTTTTTAAATTGTTTGCTCTTCAAGATTCTTTTCCATTAGTTCTTTTATATCTTTTGGGAAGCGTACAGGCTTTAACATTTTATTTACAAATGAGTGTTTTGTTTTGCCTGTCACTAGAAGTTTCTCATCACATTTTACTCCATAAGAACATGTTATGCTTGCAGCTGTAATTTCATAAAGTTTTGTTTCAATTGTTATTATGTCGTCATATTTTGCGGGGGAAATATATTTGCATTCAGCATGAAGCACAGGCAAATAGAATCCGCGTTCTTCAATCGTTTTGTATTCAAGACCAATACTTCTAAGAAGTTCAGTCCTACCTTTCTCGAAAAATGCTAGATAGTTTGCATAATACACCATTCCCATCTGATCTGTGTCAGCATAAGATACTCTTAGATATATTGAATTCATAACTCTCCATGATTAGTTTTATAGCTGGTTGATTATAATACTTATCTTTTATCAAATCAATCAAGTATTGTTAAATATTAAAAATTTAACAAAAAAACGTTGAAAAACCTCAAAAACACGCATCGCGCATTTTGAGAGCTGGTACAATGAAGTTAATAACGCCAAAGAGCTTGGCTTAAGCCAAGCTCTTTGGCGTTGGAGTAAATCATACAAGATGCAACAAAATGCGCGATGCGTGTTTTTGAGGTTTTTCAACGTTTTTTTGTTAAATATTAAAAATTTAACAAAAAAACGTTGAAAAACCTCAAAAACACGCATCGTGCATTTTGAGAGCTGGTACTATGAAGTTAATAACGCCAAAGAGCTTAAGAGCTT
>JAIXNA010000226.1 GCA_020328135.1 Candidatus Endomicrobiellum dinenymphae | reverse complement strand
CTATGGATTCAAAGTTCAACCCATTAAACCACGATAATTTCGACAAACTGTATCCTAATCCTACGTATTCTTCAATAGCTTCCATAAAAGCTTTAGAAATAGGACAACCTTGCGCTTCTTGCTTTGCAAGAACGCTTGAAATAGCATTGTTTATTATATCGCTTTTCATATTGCTCCCCCTTTACTTTAAAAAGAAAAGCAGACCTCGGTCAACCCAGTCTTGGGAAGCAAACGGTCTGCGATTGTCATCATACATAAGAATATTTATTTTGTCAATTGAATTTTATGACAGGGCTTAAAACAAGACCAAATCTTGATAGATGTTATTACTTAAAATCGGTTTAAACTTTAAAAGTAAAACTTGTAGAACRTTTTTGCCTAAAGGCGSTAATTTTGATAATATAAATATAAAGGGGAATATAAATATGTGTAAGATTTTGCTATCAATAAAGCCTGAATATGTTGAGAAAATCTTTAATAATACCAAAAGATATGAATATAGACGTATCCTAGCTAAAAATAATGTAGATTCAATAATCGTTTACTGCGCTTATCCTGTAAAGAAAATTGTTGGAGAATTAAAAGTAAAATCGATTGTGAGGAAATCGCCTGCTACACTATGGAAACTTACGCATCAAAATGCTGGAATTAGCGAAGAAGGGTTTTATAAATATTTTAATGGTAAATCTATTGCTTATGCCTACGAAATAGAACCTGTTATAAAATACGAAATTCCTAAGGATTTAAATGATTTTGGGATATCTTTTCCGCCGCAATCCTTTATATATATTTAAGTTTTCAAAATACTTTATTTAATGATTGCGATTGTATCTTTGCGTTCTATCCAACCCTCATCCAACACTTCTGATAGCCCCTAATCAAATCTATAATCCTTTGTTCGTACTTAGCAGAACAGCTAACCCAGCCGATTTTATCGTTTTTACCGCAAAGTATGCAGCCTTGAGTGTCCTTTGAGGTATTTCCTCTATGGATACGTACTCCTGTAAAACCAGCTACATTTACAAGCAATGGTAAGTCTCTATTAAACCTATTGCTATGGGTGT
>JAIXNA010000126.1 GCA_020328135.1 Candidatus Endomicrobiellum dinenymphae | reverse complement strand
ACTGTTCTGTGGTGGAGTATCGGCAGAGCTTCTTTAAGAGCAACTTCAGGTGGAATCGCGGTGGGACCCGGAGTTAGCAGATAGCGCTTCATCATTTTCTACTTCTTCCGTTACTTTTTTTTACGACTTTGCCCTTATTTTTTGCAAACTCTTCTATCGCTAAAGAAATTACCTCGTCCATGTGAGCAACAGGTATCATCTGCAGTCTTTTTCTTATATCCTCAGGTATATCAACCAAATCTTTTTTATTGCTTTCAGGAAATAAAATTATTTTCATTCCTTCTCTGTAAGCCGCTAAAACTTTTTCTTTTAGTCCGCCAATCGCTAACACTCTTCCCCTCAGCGTAACTTCACCCGTCATTGCAATTTTTTTCTTAACAGGTTTGTCCATACAAACCGAAGCAAGAGCTGTTGCCAAAGCAATGCCAGCGCTTGGCCCATCTTTTGGCACTGCGCCTTCGGGAACATGCACATGAAAATCGGTTTTTGAAAACATATTCTCATCTATTTTGAGTTTTTGCAACGCCGACCTTACATACGTTAAAGCAGCTTGCGCAGACTCTTTCATAACATCGCCAAGTTTTCCCGTAAGAACCAAAGAACCTTTGCCTTTCATTTTATTTACTTCTATGGTAAGAGTTTCTCCTCCGACTTCAGTCCACGCAAGGCCTGTCGCTACGCCTATGTCATTTGCCGCAATTCTTTCCCTTTCATAATGAGCAATACCTAAATATTTATTTAGATTTTCAGTCGTAATTGTTACAGATTTTAGTTCTTTGTTAAACTCAAGTTCTTTCGCCGCTTTCCTGCAAAGACTGGCAATTTCTCTAGTCAAATTACGAACACCCGCTTCACGCGTATAACTAGCAATTACAGCATCAAGCGCGCCCTCTGCAAAAACAAGTTCTTCAGAAGTTAATCCATGTTCTTTTAATTGTTTAGGAATTATAAAATCCTGAGCTATATGGCGTTTTTCCTCATCTGTATAGCCTGAAAATCTTATAAGCTCCAATCTGTCAAGCAAAGTATTTGGAATATTATTTAAAGAATTTGCCGTAGTTATAAACATAACATTTGATAAATCAAAATCAACGTCAAGATAATGATCGCCAAAAGCATAATTTTGTTCAGGATCTAAAACTTCAAGCAATGCGGCAGACGGATCGCCTCTCCAATCTGATCCCATTTTATCTATTTCATCAAGAATAAATACAGGGTTGTTAGAGCCTGCTTTTTTTATAGATTGTATAATTTTCCCTGGCAGCGATCCTATATATGTGCGTCTATGTCCTCTTATCTCAGCCTCATCTCTTACGCCGCCCATAGAAATACGTACAAAATTTCTTCCAAGACTTCTTGCTACAGATTTAGCAATAGAAGTTTTGCCTACGCCCGGAGGTCCTATAAAACAAAGAATGGGACCTTTGATCTTTTGCACTCTTGATAAAACAGCAAGATATTCTAAGATTCTGTCCTTAATTTTTTCCAATCCATAATGATCTTGATCCAAGATTTCTTTAGCTCTATTTAAGTCCAAATTATCAGTAGTCGATTTTTCCCAAGGCAAATCTAAAATCCACTCGATATAAGTTCTTATAACAGTGGCTTCCGGAGACATAGGCATCATTTTTTCAAGTCTTGACATCTCCTTATCCGCGGCATCTCTTGCAGTCTGAGGCATTTTTGTATTTTTTAATTTTTCTTTTAATTCGTCAACATCTTTTTGAATGTCATCTTTTTGCTTAAGCTCTTTTTGAATAGCTTTCATCTGTTCTGTAAGATAATATTCCTTTTGCGTTTTTTCTATTTGATTCCTTACCCTGGCTTGAATGCGTCTCTCAATATTTAATATTTCTATTTCTGAATTAAGAATCTGTATAATTTTTTCCAAACGTTCGATAGGATTTACAAGTTCAAGAACTGACTGCTTATCAACATTCTTTATCGCAAGATGCGAAGCAATTGTATCTGCAAGCCTTGCGGGATCCGTAATATTGCTTACAGAAACAAAAATTTCCATAGGCATTCTTGTATTTAATTTTACATATTGCTCAAAAAGAGAAATAGAGCGTCTCATAATTGCTTCCGCTTCAGGGGTTATTTCGGTCTTTTCGTCGAAAACTTTTACGCCTACCTCAATGTAACCTTTATCGCTTAATCTGAAGTCAGTCCATTGAACTCTGCATATACCCTCCACAAGAGCTTTTAGCGTCCCGTCCGGCATTTTTAATATCTGTAATACCTCGCAAACTGTGCCTATATTAAAAACATCCTTGGGAGTTGGATCTTCAACCTGAATATTCTTTTGCGTAACAATAAAAATCAACCTATTTGTGGCCATAGATTCTTCTAAAGCTCTTATAGATTTTTCCCTGCTTACGGCAAGAGGTAGAACCATCGCCGGATACACAATAATGTCTCTTACAGGTAGAAGAGGAAGTAAATCTGGAATTTTGAGATTTTCAATTTTATCGGAGCTAAATCTATCCAATTCGCTCATGCAGTCTCCTTTGTATTTTTACGCACAAGACTTGGTTTTTCTTTTTTTAATACTGTTTCAGCCGTAACTATAGTTTTTATAACCGAAGGATCACTTGGAACGTCAAACATTGTATCAAGTAAAATACTTTCTATAATTGATCTTAACCCTCTTGCTCCGGAACCTCTTTTTAAAGCCTCTTCAGAGATTTTTTCCAAAGCGACTTTTTCAAACTCAAGCTCAACATTTTCTAACTGAAACATTTTTTTATATTGTCTTACCAATGCATTTTTAGGTTCAACTAAAATATGAACAAGATCTGCTGTTGATAAATGATTAAGAGTAGAAATAACAGGCACTCTTCCTATAAACTCAGGAATCAACCCAAATTTTATCAGATCTTGACTTTCAACCTTAGAAAGCGCAAAATCGGCATTTTTAAAATTATCTCTGTTATCCATGCCTTCTCTTATAAACCCTAAAGTTTTTTTTGATAACCTGCTTTCTATTATTTTATTTAGTCCATCAAAGGCTCCTCCGCATATAAAAAGAATATTTGTAGTATCAATTTTTAAATATTCCTGTTGCGGATGTTTTCTACCGCCTTGAGGAGGAACGCTTGCAAATGTCCCTTCAAGAATTTTTAAAAGAGCCTGCTGAACGCCTTCACCGGAAACATCCCTTGTTATTGACGGCGTGCCAGATTTTCTTGAAATTTTATCTATTTCATCTATATAAATTATACCTTTTTCTGCTCTTTTAATATCAAAATCAGCATTTTGTATAAGTCTTAAAAGTATGTTTTCAACATCTTCTCCAACATATCCTGCCTCTGTCAGCGTAGTTGCATCAGAAATAGCAAAGGGTACGTTAAGTATTCTCGCCAAAGTTTGAGCCAAAAGAGTTTTACCTGTACCCGTAGGACCTATAAGTAAAACATTGGATTTCTGCAATTCGACATCATCTTTTTCAACAGCAGGCTCTTTTAAAAATTCTTGAAGGGACATTTGCAAGCGTTCCTCCTCAAGGCGGTAGAAAACATC
>JAIXNA010000125.1:3018-3316 GCA_020328135.1 Candidatus Endomicrobiellum dinenymphae | reverse complement strand
TAGGCTGACAGAAATACGACCTTCTTGCGCCTCAAGGGCGTCTTTGATTCAAGTTGCTAATGCAACAGTAGAATCAAAGACGCCCTTGAGGCGCAAGATAGTTAAGACATTTTCTGGGACCTATAGATGCGACATCGCTTTTAGGTATGTTATCAAAATTGGCGCCTTTAGGCAAAAAACGCCTTATAAGACCATTAGTATTTTCTATACAGTTCCTTTTTTCCCAAGAATGATAAGATAAGGCTGACAGAAATACGACCTTCTTGCCGAATTTTGGCTCGTTCTTGTTCTCGGCGCG
>JAIXNA010000125.1:0-3008 GCA_020328135.1 Candidatus Endomicrobiellum dinenymphae | reverse complement strand
GACAGGCGCTGCATTAGTAAGTTAGACTTGCTATTTACTTGGCTTGTATTACTTATATTAATTAACTTGTATTAGTTGTTGTTCTATTATGTTGATGTAGTTAATGCAGTATAGTTGAAGATCCTGCCTCTAAATATTCTAACATCAGCTAGCCTGCTTTAAAGCTTTGCAGACTGGCTCTAAATCCCCGCCGGTTGGAACTAAACCTCAGAAGAACGTAACTTCTGGCCATGAATGTCCTGTATCTCCGACAACGAATTGAACTGCTTTTAAGGATATCGGCAAGACTATTGGAAAAAGTTGTGTTTTACACCGCTGTTTTTGTTGTTGCGCCTATTTTTATTGTTTTGGTTATTATGATGCGATGGCGCAAGAAAGATGATAACTCCCGCTTTGTAGCGGAAAGCGTGTAGGCGGATTTAGGATACGCATATGAAGTTGTTATAAGCGCTAAGTATTTATATGTCGCTAGCGCGGATTAGACAAGTTCAAGTTGCTAATGCAACAGCAGAACTAAAAACACCTTGATGGGTTAAACAGTCAAGACATTTTCTTGGTCTGTTGTTAAGCCAAAATTCTATGCAGTTGCGACATACTCTCTTAGCTTATACTATCAAACTTCCTTTGTTTGCAGCATTTTGCCGCTTGCCCACAACATATAAAAGTAGTCAACTCCTATTCCAACTTCCTCTGCAAGTTTCCGTATAGAGAACTCTTCATTGCAACAAGGACGCTCAGCCGCTGGAATCACGTATCCTTTGGCGTTATTGTTGCGCCACGTGACTACACCTTTAAGATCATCGCTAAGACAGCTGGAATCACGTATCCTTTGGCGTTATTGTTGCGCCTCTTCGAATCGCAGTTAGTTGTTTTGCATTTTTTTAATGAAATCGCAACATAGTTTACAATCAGCGCAAACGCTGACTCCGCCCTAAAAAGTTATGTTCGTTCTAATTCCAAACGTACAGATACCGTCCTCATGAACCGCCATATTGCCGCCATAAGGTTTAAATACGCATTGTACAACGGGCGTTAAAGTTACGTTATTGTTCAAATAAAAACTGTAGTAGCACTCAGCCTGTGTTTCAGGAGTTGTCGAATACTCCCACGAAGTAGCCCATTTTTTCGACGGA
Organism: Candidatus Endomicrobiellum dinenymphae; assembly: GCA_020328135.1. Lineage (GTDB taxonomy): Bacteria > Elusimicrobiota > Endomicrobiia > Endomicrobiales > Endomicrobiaceae > Endomicrobiellum > Endomicrobiellum dinenymphae. The sequence goes on along the minus strand of JAIXNA010000125.1, from coordinate 1,875 downwards.
ATATTTTGCCCAAAAGCTATTCCTATCTTATCCATATCTCTAGTCCACAAACCGCCGTTCAACTGAGCGCCAAAACTCCAAGAATCTGAAATATTACAAGCTTCCGTTTTAGCTTTTTGTGGGTTTTGACGTCCGTATCTTGTAAATATCGTAATAATCTTACTTAAGGATTGATCGAAACTCAGACCATATCCAAAAATCTTTTTTTCTTCGTTACCAAAAGTTTTCCAACACATAAGACGATAATTTCCCGTATCTGATATCTTGTATATCCCTTCTACAATATTGAAACTCTGTTTATCTATGTTGCTCCAATTTTTGTCATCCTGGCTAAAATATCCATATTCGATATCAAGAAAACTTACAGGAGAATACATCGCTCTCAGTCCCAATGTATAAGATGGAAAAGCGATTGCGGGATTATTACCGAACATTGAGGCTAAAAATTGCGTAGTTCCATCGTTTGCAATTTTGTTGTCATCAAAATATGCAGTGGGGTTCAGTTTGCCAAACAATAGTTGCAACTTCTTATTAAACAAATCTTGATGATACAAAAACTCCACAATTTGTAAATTATCGCCTGCGAGACTTGCAACAGAGTTTATATCGCTGTAGAAATTTAATTTTGACTTCTTGTCGTTCAATTCAGAGCCAGCGGCCCCCTTAATATGCATATATACTAACGAATCCTCTGAAACTTTTTTGGCGAGGGACCATCCGTAAAGCAAAGAACCTTCTGCATCGTGTCCGTCCAGAGTATTTGCTTTAGGCGCTCCCTGAATAACAAATGTACCATAGCCCTTCAATGCAAAACCAAGCGAAGACAGAGCGCGCGCTCCAGATGTTCCACAACAATTTGCTATTTTGAGCTTTGCTACTTCATTTTTTAATAAAGCGATTTCTTCCTCAGTAGTCGCCGCAAAAACATTTGTTATCTGCAATATTGTCGCTACCAATAAAATTGCGAAAAAACTTATCTTTGTGAACTTGCTCATGTTAATAGTTACCTCTCTTTATTTTTTCTTGTATGCGGTTAGTCCTTTTTTATAATTTGTATTTTTTAAGTTATTCTTAGGGTGGCAACCAACTTTTTGCGCCATTTTTTTAAACGTATTTATAAAACCTTGTACAAGCAGAAACATCTTTAAACAAGAACAAATTAAACGCTAAAGCAAAAACAATACAATCTGAAAAAAAATTTTTCATGAGCAACCTCTTCTCGATGCAATTATTTTTTTAACGAACGACTGCTATTACAATCAGAATTTTCCTTGTCTCTCTCCTCCTTTTTGCAAATATCGCAGTTACTACAACTGCCCTTGTTCAAACGCCTTATTAAAAGAACAATTACAACAGCCACAATTACAACAATTATTATATTCTGAAACATTTTGCAACCCCTCCTAGACTTATCACGCTGTCTATGACGTAGTTTTTTGACTTATAGGGTTTTTTATTATAAAATAGCGCCACAATTTACTATTCTTTAGAGCCGAGGTGGTGGAATGGCAGACACGTGAGACTCAAAATCTCAAGTTGCTTAGGCGGCGTGCGGGTTCAAGTCCCGCCCTCGGCATATCAAAGAAATTTGCCTATTTTTCGATTCCGCAACTCGGCGACAATTAAGACGTTCGTCGTTAGAAGTATCTTTTACGACATCTCTAACCAAAAAGATTTCATCGCTCATAGGTCAAAACACTTTTGTTACGAATAATTGCGTCAATCGTATTGTACACATATAACTGACCGTTGGGCGTGTTAGATAACGTGAACAATGGCATCTCGGTCTTGTCATTTGTCTGATATAGCACAGCGCGTTTGAATCCATTTTTTTGAATAGCTTTTGATAATTGTTGTTTTGCCGACTCGATAGTT
>JAIXNA010000225.1 GCA_020328135.1 Candidatus Endomicrobiellum dinenymphae | reverse complement strand
TTAGCAAAATAATCATAAGTTATTTTAATGTATTTTCTATGTCCTTGCCAAAACCTAGATTTGAAATTGTGACTAACTTCTCTTCATCTGTATAGTTGGCAATACATTCGTTCTGTCATCGTAATACTTGCATGACCTACTATTGCGCTAATCTTTTTTATATAGCGTCTTAGATACTTCCAAAACGTTTGAGGTTTAGGCTGTCTGTCGTCTTATAAATATACAATTTTTAAGTTTTAGACGAATTTTTTGCTTTGTATAGGAATAGCCGACGATAGGACTTGAACCTACGACCTGCGGTTTACAAAACCGCTGCTCTACCAACTGAGCTACGTCGGCACCTATAGCCAACTAATCTGACATTGACGCATTGCGTTAGCTCAAAAACAGATGCGACGCAAGGCGAGCTGACAAAGCAACAGCTCATTCCTTTTGCCAGGAAGTCCAACGACACAGCACACCATTCTTGCACTAACCCTATTTTTGGTAAGTTTAAGCAGCGCTATTGTATTAATATAAAGTTAGTTGACTAACAACTGATCTGATTCTATATAAAAAAAGCATTCCTGTCAATCAAACGCTTCTTCCTGCATTTTTGTCTGACAAAAGTACTTGGAGTAAATCATACAAGATGCAACAAAATGCAGTATTACAACAAATTTTATGGGCTTGCGCGAACAAAAGTCGCCGGCGCATTAGATATACGGGAAGAAGCGATATCTAATCAACGACGTTAATGCCTTGCATTTAGCAGAGAATACGATAGATTAAACAGTAAAAACGCTCAAGATTTTTCGAGATATTAACAAAAGAGTATCCGTTTAAGATAAAGCGGATACAAACAGATAACGGATACGAACGCAAGTATTTGGAAATTAACGCATTACTTGAAATTACCAGCGCTATCCCAAAAGCAATGCCTATATTGAGCGTTTTTGAGTAGGATGATAAAGAAGCAGTTTGTTTATAGAAATGATTGCGATTTGGTAAATAAGAAAATCAAAAGATGGGCTTTTGGTATAATACGCAAAGAGATCTCAAGTCTTTAAACTACAAAACTACGCTTCATT
>JAIXNA010000224.1 GCA_020328135.1 Candidatus Endomicrobiellum dinenymphae | reverse complement strand
TGTATGCTATGGATAGGATAGCAWACACCTGCGGKCATTACGATGCCTATAGAAAAAACGGAGATTTAAGCAAAAAATTAGAATTGTTTGTCCCAACAGTATTAAACAATCTAAACAATAACAATAAGTGTTTTAATACAGACGCAAATAGTTTGGTTAAAGATATAAAAGCGGATTTGGTTTATATTGACCCGCCTTATAATTCAAGACAGTATTGTGATTTATATCATCTTGTTGAAAATGTATCAAAGTGGGATAAGCCTAAAGTTGACGGTGTTGCTAAGAAAATGGAAAGAAATAATTTGAAAAGTGATTATTGCACTCAGAAGGCTCCTAAAGTTTTTGAAGATTTAATATCTAATGTAGATGCAAAATATATTTTGCTGTCATACAACAATATGGCAAATAAAGGCAATGCTCGCTCAAATGCTAAAATAAGCGATGTCGATATAATGAAAGTGTTGACTAGAAAAGGGAAAGTTAAAACCTTTTCGCAAAAATATAAGTCATTCACAGCCGGTAAATCTGATATTCAAGAAAATGAAGAGCGATTATTTTTGTGTATTTGCAAAACTCCAGAATATGGCAATCCTTTGGTTCAATCTCCTATAAATTACATGGGAGGTAAATTTCAACTACTTCCTCAAATTTTGCCTCATTTCCCCACAAAAGTTGATACTTTTGTAGATTTGTTTTGTGGAGGGGCAAATGTCGGAGTTAATGTAAATCATAATAAAGTTATATTGAACGATAAAGAACAATACATTCCTTATCTTTTTAGCGCATTTAAGAATTTAGATAAAGAAACTCTGTTTGATATAATTTACGGAATTATTGATAAGTATAAATTGTCTTTGTCAAGCAAGTATGGATACAAAAAATATAATTGCAACAGCGCTGACGGATTAGGAGCATATAATAAAAATCAATTCATTAAAATGAGAAAGGATTTTAATAATTACAAAAGTAAAGACTATTATTATTATGCTTTGTTGCATGTTTTGATTGTATATTCTTTTAATAATCAAATAAGATTTAATGCAAAAGGAGAATTTAATTTACAAGTAGGGA
>JAIXNA010000124.1 GCA_020328135.1 Candidatus Endomicrobiellum dinenymphae | reverse complement strand
TTTTCTCTTGTAGTTGTGGAAGAAGCTATTACAGCGGCGTTGACTAAATTTCTTCGTTCTAAATTTGCATTTTTTCCACATGCGCTAAATACAAAACTAAATAAAACAACTATGCTTATTGCCTTTTTAAAATTCCTCAATAGATATCTCCACGCTCCTTTTCTTTCGTTCACTCTACGCTCCTCAATATTTTCACCATCATTTCAAAGATACAATTCTTTTTTCCATGTTATTTTCTTTTTAACACTTTTAAAACTGCATCCACAATATTTATATCTTTTAATCCATATTTTGTAATCAGTTCCATAGCTTCGCCTGACTCGCCAAATGTATCGTTTACTGCAATCATTTCCATAGGAACTGGAGAATTTTTAACTACTACTTCCGCAACTGCAGAACCAAAACCACCGTAAATTTGGTGTTCTTCAGCCGTTACTATTGCTCCGCATTTTTGAGCGGCGTCAATTATTGCTTTTTCATCTATAGGTTTAATTGTATGAATATTTACAACTCTTGCTTTTATGCCCTTTTTTTCTAAAATATCAGCAGCTGATAAAGCCTCGTAAACCATTGTCCCACATGCCATAATTGCAACATCATTACCTTCTTTTAAAACATTTGCTTTACCTATTTCAAAAGGAGTATTGTCTTTTGTAAATATTGGCGTATTTTCCCTTCCGTATCTTATATACACAGGACCATCTGCATGCGCGCTTGCGATAACAGCTTTTTTAGTTTCAATAAAATCACACGGCGCTATTACTTTCATTTTTGGAAGGCATCGCATGATTGCGATTTCTTCCAAAGCCTGATGCGTCGCGCCGTCAGGGCCTACCATAAGACCCGAATGCGAACCGCCTATTTTTACATTTAAATTTGAATAACAAATAGTTGTTCTTATCTGCTCCCAGGGTCTTCCTGACGCAAAAACCCCATAAGTTGATACAAACGGAATAAATCCCGCAACTGCAAGACCGGCTGCCATACCAAGCAAATTTGTTTCTGCAATACCGACATCGATAAATCTATCCGGAAACATATCTCCAAAAGTATTTATTGCCACTGAAGAAGCCGTGTCTGCGCCCAAAACAAAAATTTTTGGATTTTCTTTCCCAAGTTCAACAAGACCTTCGCCAAAACCAAACCTTGTAGCTTTTTTTCCAAAAACCTCTATCATATTTATCTCCTAAAATAATTATATTTAAAATTTACTTTATTGACGCGTCAATTTCTAACAATGCCTTTTCAATTAATTCTTTTGATGGAATTTTCCCATGCCATTCGGCGAGATTTTCCATATAAGAAACGCCTTTACCCTTAACGGTTTTTGCTATTATAGCAGTAGGTTTTCCTGTTGTCGCTTTAAACTGCGCATACGCATTATCAATTTCGTCGAGATTATGACCGTTTATTTCTATAACGTCCCAACCAAAAGCTCTGTATTTATCAGCCAAGGGTTCTACATTCATTACATCTTTTGTAACGCCGTCTATCTGCAAACCATTATTGTCAACAATTGCGCAAAGATTATCAAGTTTATAATGAGATGCAGACATTGCAGCTTCCCAAATACTGCCCTCTTGCTGCTCGCCGTCGCCCATAAGAACATAAACTTTATTATTTTTTTTTGCCTGTTTCATGCCTGTGGCAATCCCTGCGCCGATGGATAAGCCGTACCCTAAAGACCCAGTAGACACTTCTATACCCGGAAGTTTTTTATCTTTCGCGGGATGTCCTTGAAGTCTGCTACCCGTTTTCCTCAAAGTAAACAACTCATCATGGCTAAAGCATCCAAGCTGCGCTAGAACTGCATAAAGCACAGGACAAACATGTCCTTTTGATAAAACAAAGTAATCTCTGTCAGGATCGTTTACATTTTTAAGATTAAACTTCATATGCTTAAAGTACAACGACACAACAAGTTCCACCGCAGACAAACTTCCACCCGGATGCCCAGAACCTGCGAGTCCAAGCATGTTTATAATATCTTTTCTAACATTAGAGGATATTATTTTTAAATCTGAAGTCAACATTATACAAACTCCTTTTGAGTAACTTTATTTTATTTATCAAAATTATTGTTTAGGAAGCGTTTTCAAAACACATTTCACAATTTTATTGAGACTGCAGAATCTATATCTTTATCTCCTTCAGAACACGAATTAGACCAGACTATAATACTATTTGCTATGTTTTTAAATCAGTCGCGGACGCCGAAACACCAATTGCCGCTTCTTTTTTCATATTATCCTTATCTTTGACTATACTTTCTTCTCAATATCCCGAATCTTTACTATTCTTTTCATATGTCTTTCTTCAAACGACGTTTCAAGAAATACTTTTATTCTATGACAAATTTCACTTACGGTGGCAGTTCTCGAACCTAAACATATAATATTTGCGCCGTTATGTTGCGCCGCGAGTTTTGCGGTGTCTTCGTCCCAGCAAACAGCAGCTATGCTTCCTTTAACCTTATTTGCTGCTATAGACATACCCATTCCTGTTCCACACATAAGAATGCCTCTATCAGCTTTTTTATTTACAACAGCTTCTGCAACTTTTACGGCGTAATCAGGATAATCACAAGCGCCATGCTCGTCAAAGCCAAAATCCTCAACTTCGTAACCAATATCTTTCAAATACTCTTTTACAGTATTTCTTATTTCAGCAGCAGCATGATCTGTCCCAAAAGCTAATTTTTTTATTTTTTCCATTTATCATTTACCTTTATAGTTAACCGAAAACAATTATGAACACACTTACTTAAAATACTTTACAAGTTTTACAAATGATTCCGCTTCCAAACTTGCTCCACCAACCAATCCGCCGTCAATATCGGGCTTTTTCATAAGATCCGACACATTGCCGGAATTTACAGAACCACCATAAAGAATTCTTACTTTATCAACCACGTCCTTATACATTTGCGCATACACTTTTCTTATAAAAGCATGAACTTCCTGAGCTTGGTCCGGAGTCGCTGTTTTTCCTGTGCCAATAGCCCATACAGGTTCGTAAGCTATAACTACTAAAGCCGCCTGCTCAGTCGCAAGCCCCGCCAAACCTTCTCTTATTTGTTTCTCTACAACCTTAAACGTAACGCCGTCCTCCCTTTCTTTAAGAGTTTCGCCAATGCAAACTACAGGTCCAAGTCCATTTACTAGAGCAGTTTTTGTTTTTTTATTTACAGTTTCATCAGTTTCGCCAAAATACTGTCTCCGCTCTGAATGACCTACCAAAACGTAAGAACATCCTGCGTCTTTTATCATTACTGGAGAAATTTCTCCAGTAAAAGCTCCCTTTGTCTCCCAAAAAAGATTCTGCGCTCCAATATTAATATTTGAACCCTTAACTTCATTGCTCACAGCATAAAGAGCAGTAAATGTAGGGCAAACCTCTTAAAGAAAGGGAGGACGGCGTTACGTTTAAGGTTGTAGAGAAACAAATAAGAGAAGGTTTGGCGGGGCTTGCGACTGAGCAGGCGGCTTTAGTAGTTATAGCTTACGAACCTGTATGGGCTATTGGGCTATTGGCACAGGAAAAACATCGACTCCGG